>DATCKK010000632.1:0-27871 GCA_036562325.1 Cytophagaceae bacterium
ATGGTATTCCAACCATTAAGGCGAAAACCAATCTGGCTTTTGACCGAGGAATTGGTGGAATGATGATCTGGGAAATTTCTCAGGATGCAAGTGGCGCTAATTCCTTATTAAGTGCAATGCATCAGGTTATTGTTGAAAGAAATGGAAATAATAATAACAATAACAACAATAATAACAATAATGAGCCACAGGGGCCATTTGGTGGTACTGCCAGAGCTATTCCTGGTAAAATAGAAGCTGAACATTATGATGTCGGAGGCCAGGGAGTGGCTTACAATGACGTTACTCCAACCAATCAGGGGGGAGCATTTAGAACAGACGCAGTAGATATTGAGGCTGCTCAGGATGGAGGAGCTGGTTATAATGTAGGATGGATTGTAGCCGGAGAGTGGCTTGAGTATACCGTAGATATTAAGTCTGCCGGTAGGTTTACACTGGAAGCAAGAGTTGCTACTGAGATGGCAGGCAAGTCTTTCTATGTTGAAATCGATGGTGTGAATATTTCAGGAACGATAAACGTGCCTAATACCGGAGGATGGCAAAAGTGGCAATCTGTGTCTGTTACGACATCGCCTCTGACTACCGGTAAAAAAGTAATGCGAGTAGTTGCGGGTACTGGTGACTTTAATTTGAACTATTTATCATTCACTCCGGTACAGGTGGTTAATCAGACTCCTTTCCAGGGTATTGTAAGATCAATACCTGGTAAAATCGAAGCTGAGCACTATGATGAAGGAGGTGAGGGTGTAGCATATCATGATAACACTGTGGAAAATTCCGGCGCTGCATTCAGAAACGACGGAGTTGATATTGAAAGCTGCAGTGATATAGGCCTTGGATATAATGTGGGTTGGATAGGCGCAGGAGAGTGGTTAGAATATACCGTGAATGTTACTAAGGCCGGATCATACAAACTGGAGGCAAGAGTTGCTGCTATTTCAGCAGGTAAAACTTTCCATGTTGAGATGGATGGTGTAAATATTTCAGGAAATATAACAGTGCCTAATACAGGCGGATGGCAAAATTGGCAAACTGTAACAGTGAATACTACCAACCTGACTACAGGTACCAAAGTAATGCGAATTGTAATGGATGCCGGCGACTTTAACATTAACTATTTAAACTTTGTTGATGGTAATTCAAGTAACCAGGCTCCGACTGTAAGTATAACTGCACCATCTAATGGCGCATCTTTCACAGCTCCTGCTAATATCACTATTCAGGCCACAGCATCTGATGTAGATGGACAAGTAACAAAAGTAGAGTTTTATAATGGCGCTACTAAATTAGGAGAAGATATATCCGCTCCATATTCATTTGCATGGAACAATGTAGCAGCAGGAACATACTCTATTACTGCTAAGGCAACAGATAATAGTGGAAATTCAACTACATCTTCAGTAGTAACTATTTCTGTGACTTCGCCTACCAATAAACTTCCAACTGTGAGCATTACATCTCCTGCTTCCGGAAGTACATTTACTGCTCCTGCTAGCATAACTATTCAGGCAACTGCTTCTGATCAGGATGGTAATGTAGTTAAAGTTGAGTTCTATAACGGGGGAAACAAACTTGGTGAAGATGCTTCTGCGCCTTACTCTTACACTTGGAACAATGTAGCAGCAGGTACTTATACCATTACTGCAAAAGCTACGGATAATCAGGGTGGATCTACAGTATCTTCTGTTGTTACAATAACTGTTAATGGATCTGTAGGATGTAATGAGCCTCAATATAAAGAAGGTAATGGATATGTAGCAGGAAGCAAGGTTCAGAGCCAAGGTAAAATATATGAGTGTAAGCCTTGGCCATATTCAGGATGGTGTAATGGGGCTGCCTGGGCTTATGGTCCTGGGGTAGGTTCTTACTGGCAAGATGCCTGGACATTAGTGGGTAATTGTTCTGCCAGAGTTGGCGCGGTGGATGTCTCTGCTGCTAAGGCTATTGAAATTTATCCTAATCCTACTGAAAACTCATCTGTTGTTAAGTTAAATGCAGATGTAGCAGACGCAGAAATCAGCGTAATAAATTCAGTTGGAAACATTGTGTACTCTGGTGTAATGGGTAACAATATGGAAACCACTATTGATTTAAATGGAATGGATAATGGTATTTACACCATTAAGATCAGAAGTGGTGAATCAATCTGGGTTGAAAAATTAGTTAAGTTCTAATTTGAAGGATTGTAATGAATCAAATGAAAAATGCCGGTTATTTCAAGCCGGCATTTTTCATTTTGTTTGTAATGTACAAGAGTATATTAAGGTTTTTTAAGATTCACATAAAAAGTAGAACCTATGCCAGGGGTACTTTCTACTCTTATTGTTCCATGTAGCTTTTCAACGGTTTTTTTCACTATATATAACCCGAGTCCTGTACCATTTGATCCATCGTTGACCTTATAAAACATATCGAAGACTTTTTTCAGGTTATCTTCAGAAATACCTATACCATTATCTGTAAATGCCAGATTAGCATAGTTTTCATTTGCCGTAATGTTAATGGTTAAACTATTTTTAGGCTTTTGGGGATCCAGGTATTTTATGGGGTTTTCAATCAGATTCTGAATAAGAGAATACAATAATTTTTTATCAGAATAAAATTCTTCTGTGTCCTGGATGTTTAAAATAAATTCCATTTTTTCATAACCCGGAAAGTTTTCAAAACTGTATAAAGCATCAGATACAATTTCTTTAAAGCTAATTTTTTCAAATTTTAATGTAGCTTGTTTTACTTTAGTTACTTCAAGTAAGTCATAAAGAAGTTTATCTAGCTTGCTTGTGCTTTTTAATATATGGTCGAAGTAATTAATAGGGTCGCCTCCTTTTTGTACATCTACTTTTCCTATTGTTGTTAATCCTATTATGGATTTGAGCGGCCCTTTGATGTCATGCGATGCTTTGTATACAAAGGATTCTAGTTGTTCATTGGCCTCCTTTAGTTCACTTGTTCTTAACTTTACAGTTTCTTCCAATAAAAGATTTTTCTCTAATATTAAGTTTGTCCTCCATTTATGGAGTAGATATATTATCAGAATGATAGATGAAATTACAAATAAGTTAAACCACCAGGTTTCCCAGAAAGGAGGATGCAATATGATCTTTACGAATGCCCCTTCTTCGTTCCATACATTATCGTTATTAGAACCTTTTACTTTAAAAATATAAGTGCCGGGGTTTAAGTTAGTATAAGTGGCAGATCTGTATGGTCCAGGTGTGGTCCATGTTTCATCAAAGCCTTCCAAGATATAGCTATATTTATTGTTTTGCGGGCTGTTGAAGTTCAATGAGGCGAAATCAAATGCTATGGAGTTTTGATTATAAGATAAATTTATTTCTTTGGTGGCAGATATGTGGTATTTAAGAGGGGAATCCTTTTCACCCGGATGTACAGCCTGATTGAATAACTTGAATTCGGTAAGCACAACAGGAGGAATTTTTTTGTTTTCACTGGTCATTTTGGGGTCAATGGTAAGAAAGCCATTATTGGCACCGAAGTATATCTTTCCATCTTCATCTTTAAACTTGGAATTAAAGTAAAAGGAGGAAGGAGGGACACCATCTTTGATTGTATATCCTTTGCATTTGTAGGTGGTAATATTAAATCTGGTAATACCATTGTTGGTGGATAACCACAGATTTTCCATGTTGTCCTCAACGATGCTTTTAATGCAATTATTAGTGAGGCCATCATCAGTAGTGAATGCTTTATAAGAACCATTATCCCGGTTGAAGAGAACCAGTCCGTTGCCCATAGTAGCAAACCAGAAGTTTCCTTTGCTGTCTTCCGTAATATCAAGGATAGTATTAATGTCTACATGGTTTTTGGTTTTATTGTTTTTGAAGTGATAGTTGATAAAAGAATCAGTATCAGGATCGTATTTGGATAAGCCCATAAAGGTGCCTATCCATAATGAGCCTTTACTATCTATATAGAAACATTGAACCCAGTCAGAGGCTAAGGAGGTGGGTTCATCTTCTTTGTATTTATAATGAGTAAAGTTTTGTGTCTTTTTATCAAAAACATCTATACCTGTTCCGAATCCAGAGATCCATATTTTTCCATTATAGTTACATAATGCTTTTGTTTGATTGTTAAACAATGAGTTGGGATCGTGAGGATCGTGTTTGTATGTTTTAAAGATGTCTTTTTTAGGGTTATATACACAGAGTCCACCCCCATAGGTAGTAATATAAATATCGCCTTCATCGTCTTCCAATAAACCAATGATAACGTTACTGGATAAACCTTTATCTCCTGCTTTGAAATGTATAAAAGTGTCAGCCCCTTTTGCTTTTTTATATAATCCACCACCATCGCTTGCTATCCATAAATTTCCGTTCCTGTCTTGTAAAAAACGTGTAATAATACCGGCTTTTATTGATTTGTTGGAATAAAGATTGTTTTTAGTTAAAAAGAATAAATTGGTAGTTGGGTTGGAATAATTTATTCCATTGAGGTAAGTTCCCACCCAGATATCTCCTTTGGAATCTTTATATAAGCTGTTGATATTAGTGCTTGATAATTCATCGGTATAATGATAAAATTTTTGTTTCTTTATATCAAAGTAATCTAATCCACCTCCGTCAATACCGATGAGATAATTTCCATCTTTATAAGAAACTACATTAATTACATTGTTTCCATTGATTGAATTTGGGTCGGAAGGGTTATGAAAATATTCTTTGTAGTCTCCGGTAGGCAAGATTATTCTAAGGCCATTACTTGTACAAAGCCAGGTATTTTTTACATCATCTTGAAATATACTTCTGATTTCATAACCTTTGCCATACTTCATTCGAAGGTCGATAAACTCTTCTGTTTCGACATTGAATCTTAAAAGACCGTCTCTTGTACCAACCAAAAAACTTGATTTTGTTTCTAAAAATAAAAAGTGCAAATGCTTACTGTTATCATCAAATGGAGGTTTATATTGTATTGGCGGAGCGTCCAGTGATTCTATTTTGAATAGTCCGTCTTCTGAAGTAGAAACCCAGATATTTCCTTGCGGGTCTTCTTCAATTCCTCCGATATCCCCATCTAAGTCTTTAAGGGCGGCGTATTTAGGGTTTTTAAAGTTGTAGAAAATATCCAAAACAGGATCATATATATTTATTCCTTTACTGGTAAGAATCCATAGGTTGTTTTTACTGTCTAAAAATAAATATTTAATGTTTCTGCTGCTGATGGAGTAGGGGTTGTCGTTGTCATTTCGATATACCGTAAATTTATAACCATCGTATTTATTTAAGCCATCTTCACATCCAAACCACATAAAGCCTTTCTTATCTTCTGTTATGGTTCGAACAGTATTTTCCGATAATCCGTCATTAACAGACAAATGGTGAAATACAAGGCTTGGCTTCTGTGAAAAGCTTGCACTGATGCTACAAAGAAAAACTACAAAAGTACTGATTATTTTATACATAAAAGATCAGGCAATATTGTCATTAAACGGACATTTAACCGGAGAGGATACGCGAAATGAATTTTAAATACAGGTAAAAAAACAAAGAGGCTTATCATTGACAGGCCTCTTTGGTGTTTATAATTAGCAGGTTAATTTCATGTGTTTGTTGATTTTGAACAAACTTAAAATTTTGCCGGCATATATATTATGCAAAGGTTTAAATTATTACTATATTATTTTACATCATTCTTGGTTCTGATCTGATGAACATTTCCAAGCACATGTAACCATCCTTTATATTCTTCTGTCCCGCAACCAGATTTTAATAAATAAAAGTACATACCATCACTTAACTCATGGGCTCCCCATCGATTGTCATAGTTGTCAGAGCTATATACCTTTTTCCCCCACCTGTTATATACTTCAATGGCAGCTCCGGGTAATATGTCAATCATATTTTCATCTTTAATGATAAGATGATCATTCAGAGCATCATTGTTAGGTGTAATGAGGTTGGGAATTACAAGATCCTGTTTTTCCAGAGAGTGAATAACCAGGGTGTCTTTTGCGGTGCACAGATTATTGTCAATTACCGTTAACACGTAAACATTGGTTGGCATGTTAATCTTGGTACTGATTTTAGTTTCTGTGGTAGAAGCGTAGAAAATCGTGTCTATAAATGATGGGTCAAAACCTGTCCAAACATAGCTGTATGGTTCTGTACTATTGGAACCACTTCCGAATATGTCAATCGGAACACCGGCACAAACTGTGTCAGAGGCAGTAGTAGCAGTAGCAACTGGAAGTTTATGGATAGTAATATCAGTCGTATCACTGCCAGAACAACTTTTTGAATTGACAGTAAGCACTAATTTATATGTGCCAGGCACGGTGCCTGAAACTGTAGCTATTAACTGATTGGCATTTTCTATAACTATTGGAGCATTTGAAGGTATTGGAGACCAGTTATAGGTAAATCCATTTTCTCCCCAAACATTTGCCGAAGTCGTTACTTTTACATCTTTACAGACTTCAATTGGTCCGATATCTACAAATGGATTGCCCATATGTATAGTTACAGTGTCTAATGAGTAACATCCGCCTCCCGTTACAGGATCATTATTAATTACAGTAACTATGTATGACGTAGTTGTAGTTGGCGTAAATGTTTCAGGATTGTTGTTAGATATAATAATATCTGATCCTAATATTCTCCATTCATAATCAAAAGTTCCCGAAGTAGCCGGTGTAGCTTCCAATATCACAGGGCTATTGCTGCAAACAGTAGTATCACTAGTTATACTAACAACCGGCTTATTATATACCTTTATGGTTGATGTATATATATATTGACAAATGCCCCAACTGGCAGTAAGTGTTACATTATATTCACCTTCTTCAAATTCATGAACCGGATTAGTTTCTGTCGATGTATAACCATCATCGAAGTCCCATAGATAAGTTATGACGGGATTGCCTGGTGCATTGCTGGTTTGATTGGTGAAGTGTATCGGCACAGAACTACAAACAGGAGTGGTATAGCTGTAGCTGGCAGTAGGTGTAAAGAAATATATATTGGAACCTTCTGATGTACTATCCGAGCATGTTCCCAAATGAGCAGCAACAGAATATATTCCTGATTGCGTTGCTGTATATGTATTGTTATTTCCTGATAAAATAAGATTGCCATTTAGATACCAGTTTAAAGTAGCCCCTGTTAAGTTTGCACCTGTTGCTGTTAGAGTAGTTGCACTATCGGCACAGTTGTTTTGATTGGCAGTTAAAACTATTTCTGGACTTGGGTTTACCTGAATAGTCTTTAGTGTATCACTGGTGCATCCCGCTTCTGAACTTTTTATTACTGTTATATCTCCGGAGGTGGCAGCTTCAGGAAAATCTACGGAGATTGAATTTGTACCCTGTCCCGAAGCAATTATGGCTCCTGTTGGAACGGTCCAGGTGTAGGTTATATTACTTTCAGGTTGAACGGAATAAATTATTCCGGAAGTGGTTTTACAGATAACATCGGGCCCTGATATGATAGGCTTAGATGGAATTGAGTTTGCACGAACTCCTTTTGTTTTAATTGCAGATGTGCAACCATTTTTAGTTGCAGTAACGGAAATATTTCCTCCTAGAGCTTTAATATCAACTTCTATAGAGCTTGTCCCTTGTCCGCTTACTAATACCATATCTCCTGGTAAGGTCCAGTTATAAATTGCATCCGGGTCCGGATTAGCGATTGAATAAGTAGTATTTTGCTGGAACCTGCATACATCGTCCGGGCCAGTAACAGTTGTGATGGCTGGAATTTGATTTACCGTTATTAGTACACTTGCAGTTGCATCGCAGCCCGAAGCGAATGATTCAGTTACTGAAATTGTTTTTTCGGTGATTGAATTATCAAAACTTACGACGATAGAATTGCTGTTTTGTCCACTGACAATAGTTACTCCTGTGCTAACACTCCAAACATAGGTTGATCCTGTATTGTAATCGACAGAGTAAATATGATTATTGCTGTTAGCGCATACGTTGGTATTACCTGTAATGGCGATTGCCGGATTTGAAGTTATGTTTATTGCAAAGGTTGAAGGAGTAAGATCTGCACAACCTGTAGCTGGGGTTTCTGTTACACTTATTACTCCGGAAGTAGCTTCGTCCGGGAAGTTTACTGTTATTTCGTTGCTATTATGTCCACTTGCGATAATAGCGCCTGTAGGAACAATCCAGTTATAAGTAGAACCTAAAGTATTGGGAACGGAGAATGTTAATCCGATGGCACCTTTACATATTTCTTTGCTGCCTGTAATGTCAGGAGTGATGGCTCTTGGATGAACTGTTACATCTAAAGAGTGTGTCCCTGAACATCCGTTGCTTGTTTCTGAAACTGATATTGTGCCGGAAGATGCTTCTTCGTCTATATCAACTGTTATTGAATGTGTGCCCTGGCCATCAATTATAGTAAAGTTGGATGGTACGGTCCAGGTATAAGTAGAGCCGGCATTGTTTGCTACAGCATATACTAATCCGCTTGTTCCTGAACAAACAGTAACAGTGCCGCTGATTACTGGTGTTGGCGCAGTACAGGATTGGCAGGAAGAAAATTCCGATGTGTTATGAGCAATAGTGCTTTCGGCAAGTAGCTCTGATGCTGTAACAGTTATAGTGTCTATATTAAACTCTGAAGGAAAACTATAAGTCCAAATTCCGGATGCATCAGTTGTAGTTGAGCCAATATAATTTTTGCCTTGTACATTTTTTCCTCCGAAGTTTCCTGAGCATGTCGCACAGGAAGCTCCTGTTCCAAATATTTCAATAATGGCATTCGGGCTGGCAGTACCGGTTAATTGAGTATCTGTAGATGATGGAGAAATTACCGGTGTTGGAAAGCTGGCAAATTTATTGCCTGCTGAATTAAGCTCAATACCTCTTAGTGTATTGCAATAAATACTATTTCTATGGATAGAATTGTCAAAAGCAGATGCATCGGCGATGTTTATTCCATTTGCTTTATTGTAAGCTATAACATTTTTCTCATCTGTATTTGCACCGCCTATTATATTGTTATTGGCATTACTTTGTATCATAATACCATTTTGCTGATTAGGCAGGGCTGTTCCGGATTTACTAACTCCTATGTAATTCCCTTTAATGTGAAGATTATTACTTTCCAATATATATATGCCATGCTCTTCTTTGCTGTTTGCCAGCATGTTCCCTTCATTGCTTCCTGACCCTCCAATTGTTCCGCTGTTACTGTTTTGAATGATTATTCCGGAATCGCTATTTCCGAAGTTTTCTGTTTCATTAGGGCCTGTTCCAATGTAATTTCCCCGGATGCTGACGCCTTCTGAAGCAGAAATCACAATTCCGTGAAATGGTTGTCCTCCTATATAATTTCTTTCTGACATACTTGGCCCCCCGATGATGCAATTGTCAGAGCCGTTTACAACGATTACCCCATTTTGATTGTTTCTGATAATAGTAGTCAGGTTTGCTGATAGTCCTACTATATTGCCCTTTACAGTTACATTAGGACTTGATGCGATATTGATTCCATTTCCGTTGCCTGTAAAGTTAGGATTGAAGAAGTCAGGGCTTGGTAAAGTTCCGAAAGATGTTCCATTGCCTGAAACCACATTGTTAATGATAAAATTATTAGCTGAGTTGTTTAGCATGATGCCATGATTATCAGCTACCTCATGGCCCAAACTAATTGTTGCTTGCCTTCCATTGCCTAGTGCCGTTAATCCGGAAATTGTTGTTCCTATATAATTGTTTTCAATGGTAGACGATGTTGTGTTGGTAAAAGAAATTCCGTTTTTGGTATTTCCTGAAATCAGATTTCGTTCACCCATGTTCGTAGAACCAATGGTATTGTTTGTAGAGTTCAGAATAAAAACTCCGTTGGCTCCATTTGGTATCGCTGTTGTTCCGGAGGTGTCCGTGCCTATATAATTTCCGACTATTGTATTATTGGCTGAGGAAAATAGATGAATCCCGTCAATAAGATTTCCGGAGATGATATTTCTTTCCTGTAAAGAGCTTCCTCCTATAATATTATTGTCGGCATTGGTAAGAGCCATGACACCATGTTCCCCATTACCTGCTGCTGTATTATTATAGTTTATACCTATATAGTTGCCCTGAATAATTACATTGCCGACATTATTGTCAATTTTAATTCCATGGAAGCGGCAATTGACAATGATTAAGCCTTTGACGGTTCCATGGCTGCCTCCCCAAAATTGGATGCCTTGATAAGCTCTGGAATTACCATCTATAATAACAACAGGTTTGCCTGCGGAATATCCAGGTTGGGTACTGCCATCAAGGATTACTTCTCCTCCTAATGAAGGATCGGCAAAGTTCCAAAATGCCGGAAGGTCAGCTTCCAGCTGAATAGTAAATGGAGCTGTCCCTGGTATATTGAAGTTGATGGTATCTGATCCTGGAGTAGCATTGGCATCAATAATTGCCTGCCTTAATGTTCCGGTACCAGCAAAAGCAGCCGGATCAAGGCCAAGGTTATCACCGGTGTTTGTTACGGTGAAGGTTGCCCCGTTGGCAAGCAGAGGAACCATGAATATTAGAAAAAGCAAATATCGTTGTAAAAACGTCTTCATATTTAAAAGCAGGGTTTAGGTTTATTGTTTTTAATATTAAAATAGATAGAAATAGTATGAATAAAATACCAACTATACTGGTTTTGTTATATGGTATGTTTGATATTTTATAAAATCTTGCGCTTAAAACACCCTACGCAAATAACCTTTATCTTAATTCTAATGTTTGGGGCATGGGGAGAAATGGATATTGTCTGGTTGTTTGTATTTGTTGTGTGATAGATAGAGCCAAGTAAAATCTTTAAAAGTATATTAGTCGATAAACAATTGGAAATGTAGACTTTACTTACAAGTTCTGGAATATATTATAGGGAAAATAGTAATGTAAATTGCTAAAGCTGTGAAAGTTGGAAAGGCAGGGGAAAAGCGATTTTAGTGGGATGTTTTGAATTTAAATTTTACTTTTAGTTCTTATTTCATCATAAAAAGGTTGTAATATTTTTAGGATATTTTGTAAAGTGTCAGATGGGCGATGTGTTGGTTTTTATAAGTGATACAATTTTCTTAATTAGAATCATTATCCCTTCATTTTGTGTATTTTAATTGGAATTAATACGCAACAAAAGTATTATATATTATCTGAAAGCGAGTAAAGAAAATTACATTTTTTATGAGTAATTTAATAGAAGTGTATTTTTTAATTATTAAATTTCTTAAAGTAAGTCAAAATAAAGAGTAAAATACCCCTAACCCATGAATACGATCAAGAAGAAATTCGGTTTTTCAAGCGCATTTGAATTGAAAATAACAGCTCTGTTTTCGTCTCTATTTTTTATACTGGGTATAACCAATGAAATTCAGGCGCAAACTGCGCCCTATAGTCTTTCTCCCATTTGGGTATTTGGGAATAAGGCCCAATTTGATTTTACCGGGGGGGGCAACCCGACTCAGCCGGCAAGAACAGATAATATTGTTGCCAATGAGGGGTCTTCCACATTATGCGATAGAGATAAAAACTTAATGGTTTATGATAACAATGTTCGTGTAGCAGGTGGTAATTATACTCCACTGGGAACTGCTATGAATGCAAGTTCGTCTTCTACTCAGGGAGGAATAATACTTCCCAATCCGGCGAACCCCGCTACCCAGTATTTCATTATTACCGGAAATGCTGAGTCTACCTATTCTACTGAACCTAATGATAATGCAAAAGCTGGAATTAAAGTTTATAGTGGACAGAAATCCGGAGCAACTGTAACAGCTCCGGCATTGGTAACAAACTTAGAATCAGACCCGATTAGGGAGTATTTGTATTCCAGCAGTAATGGGGATTATGGTTATTGGGTAATTACTGCTAAAGTTTTAGGTAGTGGAAATACAGAATTTTATGCATGGCCAATTACTACAGCAGGAACAGTTGGAGCCAAAGTTACTTCTTCGAATGCAACCGCAATTTGGAATGAGCAATATCAGGGCTGCATAAAAGTGAGTCGTTGTCAGACCCGTATCGCATTGGCACAAGGTTCTTCTGTTCAAATATATGAGTGGGATAGGTCAACCGGAAAGATAGGTACCCAATTAGTTAAGCATATAAATTCGGACGGAGATCCTAAGTATTATGGTTGTGAATTTTCTCCTAACGGAGAATACCTGTTTGTTTCCACATTGTCAGCTAGTCCATTGGAACGAATAACTGTTTCTTCCGGAATCAAGACTAACCTGGCCCAAAATGCTTCTGGGTCTTTGCAATTGGGGCCTAATAATGTGATTTATGTAGCAAATGGTTTGGATGGGGCAGATAATAATGTGGTAGGTACAATAACCAATCCGGATGGAGGAGGAACTTATACAGCAAGTGCGGTTACTTTGCAGAATGGGAGTTCAGTGCGGCTTGGTATTTCAAATATTCCGTGGTTGAACCCTCAAAAACCTACTATTGCAGGCTCAAACAATTCTTGCGGTAAATATACTTTTACACCAGATTTTGTTACACATTTTAATGACGCTATTACTGTGAGTAAGGCAGTGTGGGATTTGGGAGACGGGACTATAGTGACCAATACCGGTGCTAATGCGATGAATCCCGTAATACATGATTATACTACGTTAGGAAACAAAACCGTAACTGTTACACTTACCGACTCAGTGTGCTCTCAAACATGGGTAGGAACTTTTACTCAAAATGTAGATTGTGTTTTACCTGTTTCACTGATAAATTTTGAAGTGGAAAAATATGGCAATTCCTCAGCCCAATTAACATGGACTACTAGTGAAGAAAGAAATAATAGCTATTTTGAGATTCAACATTCAACCGATGCGCTTCATTTTACAACTATTGGAACTGTGAAGGGGAATGGCAACACATCTTCTGCTACCAGCTATTCTTATATCCATCAAAGCCCATTTCCAGGAGTGAATTATTATAGGCTCGTGCAATATGACTTTAACGGTGATTCGGAAGTTTTACCTGTTCGTTCACTTTCTTTGAAAGGAATTGAAGTAATGGTTGCTCCAAATCCTACGCAGGATGCATTTAATGTAGCTATTAGCGGGGCAGATGCTGCTACCATTGTTGTTAAAGATATAACCGGTCGTACAGTACTTACAGAGGAAGTTGAAAATCTTGAAGGACAAATCAGAATAGGTCAAAACTTACCGGCGGCACCATATATTCTTCAAGTTATTACCGATGTTGAGACTAAAACGATAAAGCTGGAAAAAATCAGAAATTAATAAAAAAAACTAAAAGATGCAGGCCATTTGGCCTGCATCTAATTAATTACTTCAAAGTCTTCTACTTCGTATTGGCCTGAAACAAGTGTAAAATCAATTTGTTTAATATATTTAAATAATTCCTCCAGGCTGGTTTCTACTTTATATATTTTTACAGGTATCTTGCCTGTCCTTGCAAAGTGCTCCTGATGTTTCTTTATATCCAGGCCATAAATTGTAACAATAGTTTCTTGCTCAATTATAAAAAATCTTGCAGAAATGGGTTGATAAGCTGTGATATCAATGCCTGCGATTCGTTGGGCAAATTGTTCAAACTCGGTATTGTTGTTGAAGTTTAATGAGGCTACACCTACAAGGTCATCAAATCGGGTTTCTGTTTTCGGAATATGCTTTTCTATCATTACTACTTTGCTTGTTTCTATAAATTCAACAAGCCCGGAGAAATAATGTTTTAAGTAAAAAGCTGCCAGGAAGACAGTAACACTGACAGCTTAAAAAATACACACAAAAAAATACCTGTCTTCTTTTTTAAGAAGTTTGCTGGTAACTTATATAAGTTCCGTTTTACTGTTAAAAAGTTCAGCGATGCTGAAGTACAGTCTTTAGTTTGAAATCAGTACTATATATCGGTTCGATGAAAAAGGTAACTCGTTAATTGACGAAAAAATAAAAATTTTTTTACCCTTAAAATGGATTTAAAATATTCATAAAATTACTTTGTTAAGTAATATTGTAAAGCATGCCTGTTTTAATAAGAACAAAATGTATAACTTGATTTTTAATTCTGTAAAAGATTAAATATACTACTCCGTCGTCTGTATTATTTATTGAGTATAAACTGCATTAAACATTGATATTGTTATCTGTAAATAATGTCTCTAAATATTATTCGAGGCATAAGGCTTTAATGTCTGTGACCTTGAATATTCCTAAAGGTTCAGTATATGGATTGCTGGGGCCCAATGGTGCCGGTAAATCTTCTTTGATTCGAATTATTACAAGAATAACAGCGCCGGATGAAGGTGAGGTGTTGTTTAATGATGAGAAAATGACAGTGGAGCCTATTGCCAGGATAGGCTACTTGCCTGAAGAAAGAGGGCTCTATAAAAAGATGCGAGTGGATGAACAGCTGTTGTATCTTGCCCGCCTAAAAGGCTTGTCCTATAACCGGGCGAAAGAGCAACTGACTTATTGGACACGGAAGCTTGAAATAAAAGATTGGATGAATAAGAAGGTAGAAGAGCTTTCCAAAGGTATGCAGCAAAAGGTGCAATTTATTTCTACCGTTATTCATGATCCTGATCTCCTGATTTTGGACGAGCCTTTTTCCGGATTCGATCCGATCAATGCTGCTGTTATTAAGCAGGAGTTGCTAGAACTAAAAGCCAAAGGCAAGACCATTATTCTATCTACCCATCGGATGGAGTCTGTTGAAGAGTTGTGTGATATTATAGCTTTAATCAATAAGGGTAAAAAAGTTTTGGAGGGTAAAGTGGAAGAGATAAGAAGAAGCTATCGCAATAATATGTATTATGTAGAAGGAGAGGGTGTGTTAGAGGGACAAGAAAATAGTGTGTTTAATATTATTAGCTATTGCCAAAAAGAGGGAAATGTTTTTGAAGCAACTCTGTCAACAACGAATACAGCCAATCAATTACTTGCTTACCTTATTTCTAAAGTTCAGATAAGATCTTTTCATGAACAAATACCAACTATGAATGAAATATTTATCTCTAAAGTAAAGGAAACGAATGAATAAGATATTGTTGGTTATACAACGTGAGTATTTGGCCAGAGTGCGAAAGAAAAGCTTTATAGTAATGACGTTGCTGGGCCCTTTGTTCTTTGCATTTGTAATGATTGTTCCGGTTTGGTACACGATGAATGATAGTGCAAGCCGGACTATTCTGGTGCATGATCCGGAAGGGTTTATCAAATCTCCTTTACTTCCGGCCCCCGGATACTCATTTGATAAATTATCTCTTAGCCATATAGATGTAAAAAAAATATTTGAGGCTACCGATTATGCAGCTGTTATAAGTTTGTCGGCGGCTAACGCAGCATCTTTAGACAGTATAGACTTTTATGTAAAGGAATACATCCCTAAAAAAGACATACTGTTTCTTGAAAAAACGATTGAAACGGAGTTGGTTAAACAAAGGTTAAGTGTACTTGGCATCGACTCTTCAAAAATATCCGCCATTCTTTCTCCCATTGCATTTAGGGTACATTCAAACGAGTCGGAACAAACAAAGGCATTAAGTGCCGGTGCACAGGGGTTTCTTGCTGCATTGCTTATCTACTTTTTTATATTCCTGTATAGTGTGCAGGTGATGAAGGGAGTCATTGAAGAAAAAGCGAACCGAATCGTGGAAGTAATCATATCTTCTGTCAAGCCCTTTCAGTTAATGATGGGTAAAATTATTGGTATTGCTTTGCTAAGCCTTACCCAGTTTGCTCTTTGGCTTACACTTACTATTTCTATATCTGCGGCATTTACTTCAAGATATGATAAAGTTTTTGAAATGTATAACAATCAAAATATAGAGCAGCAATTATTAATTACGCCAGATGTAAAGCAGGCACTGGAAATGAATGAACTTATCAATATTTTTTCGGGGATTAACTTTACTGAATTAATTGTCTGCTTTTTGTTTTACTTTTTTGGAGGATACTTA
This sequence comes from Cytophagaceae bacterium, assembly GCA_036562325.1. Lineage (GTDB taxonomy): Bacteria > Bacteroidota > Bacteroidia > Cytophagales > Cytophagaceae > DATCKK01. The sequence goes on from DATCKK010000632.1 coordinate 15,891, forward strand.
TTATACAGTGCCATGTTTGCTGTAATAGGAGCTATTGCTGATCAGGAGAGCGATATGCAGCAGTTTATCCTTCCCGTAACAATGCCCTTGCTGATTTCTATTGTAATGCTGACGGCTATACTTCAGGAACCACATGGAAACATGGCATTCTGGTTATCCATTATCCCTCTTACATCTCCGGTAGCAATGATGGTCAGAGTACCATTCGGAGTACCTGTTGCTGAATTAATTGTATCTGTCCTGTTATTAGTGTTAACCTTTATAGCAGTGACATGGCTTTCCGCAAGGATTTACAGAGTAGGAATATTAATGTATGGAAAGAAGCCAACGTTGAAAGAAGTTATTCGCTGGACTTTGTATAAGGATAGTTAACAGGAAAATTTTGAACCTGTGTAGTTTGTGTCTGCTCGTTAAGCTTATACTTTTAACCTGTTAATAGTAAAGAAACGCTTTCTCCTAAAGAAAAAAGAAGAAAGCGTTTCTCGTGAACGAGCTTAATAAAGAGTTTTATTTAACTTTGACTCAAGGCCATTCATCCATTAATGCAGATATACGCCGAAGTTTCCTTCTTCAAAACTTACTTCAATGTGTTCCTTAATGGTTGTAGCAAGAGAATAACCTACATAATCAGCGACGATAGGGAAAAGATTATGACTTCGGTCTACAACTACTGCTGTCTGAATTTTTTTAATTTCCATATTGAGGAATGGCTTCAGGCTGTAAGCCAGTGTTCTTCCGGTATTTAAAACATCATCTGTCAAAATAATGCTTTTGTTTATAAGCTGAGATGGGTCAGCGTCAATTGTTACTTCGGTTTGAGTGGGGGTAAACTTATCCAGAGAAACTTTGACAAGGGTAACTTTTAATCTGGAAACCTCTTTCAGTTCTTTTTCAAGAAGTTGGGCAAAAACATAGCCTTTGTCGTAAATTCCTGCCAGCACTATTTCTTCTTCTTTGAAATTTCTTTCGTAAATTTCTATCGCTATTCGTTTGATTTTCTGTAAAATCTGCCTTTGGTCGAGAATTAGATTTTTTTCCGACATATTTTTTAAACCCTTACAGGAATTTTATATTTGATAAATAGGTTGATGTAAGCACGGCGAATATAGGGATTTGTAAAATTTAGTAAAAATTTTGCGTATGTATTTGCTATAATTAGTGTAAATTTTTAATTTTGTAGCCTTTTCAGTAAAATTAAATTAGAGCGATGAAAAAAGACATACATCCGGAATATCGTCCAGTAGTGTTTCAGGATACTACCAGTGATTTTAAATTCCTGACTAAATCTACCATGAAGACAAATGAAACCATCAAATGGACAGATGGAAATACTTACCCTTTGATTAAGGTAGAGGTTAGTTCTGCATCTCACCCTTTCTACACTGGTCAGAAAATATTTGTTGATACTGCAGGAAGAGTTGAGAAATTCATGAAGAGATATAATAAGAAATAATTCATTTCAAAAATACTTTCATAGAGGTCTCCCCTGTTAATAAGGATATGGGGAGACTTTTTATTTTTAACCAATGAATATAGTTCTGTTCGATTCTCCGGGGATCAGGCAATCGCTTCTTCCTCTTACCTTTACAAGGCCAATTTCACTGATTCGAATAGGCATATTAACTATTGCCGAAAAGTGGCAAAAATATTTAAACTCAGATGTTTCCTTCCTTACAGAGGAATATCTGCAAAAGAAATATCCTTTTCAATCCGGCCCTAAAAATCTATACATTAATGGGGCAGTGTGCCCGACTCCGGAATTAATTGCCGCGATAGCATCTTTAAAAGAAGGCGTCACCCTTATGCAGGGAGAGGTGGAAATAGCGTACATCGGAAGAATTTCGGACAAAGTCAGGCAGTTTGAGGGCGATATCACTATTGTCCAATATCCCTGGGATATATTTACGTTTAACAGCATTGAGATCCAGAGAGATTTTGACCTGATGACCAGAGGCAGAAAGTCTGCAGAGATACAAGATCCTCATACAGTAGTATATTGTAAAGAAAATGTTTTTGTTGAAGAAGGAGCAAAAATCAGGGCTTCTGTTTTAAATGCTGAAGGTGGTCCGATCTATATTGGTAAAAACTCAGAGATTAGTGAGGGTTCTATGATACGTGGCCCTTTTGCATTATGCAACAACGCCATAGTAAATATGGGTAGCAAAATTAATAAAGACACTACCATAGGGCCTTATTGTAAAGTAGGGGGAGAAGTGGCTAATGCTGTTTTGTTTGCCTATAGTAATAAAGGACATGACGGTTTTGTCGGAAATACTGTAATAGGGGAGTGGTGTAACCTTGGGGCCGGTACCAGTACCTCTAACCTTAAAAATAACTATTCTATGGTGCAGGTGTATAATTACAAGCATCGTAGTTTTGTTAATTCCGGAAGGCAGTTTGTCGGCCTGGTAATGGGCGATCATTCCAAGAGCAGTATTAATACTATGTTTAATACAGGGACAGTTGTTGGTGTGAGTGCCAATGTGTTCGATGCCGGGTTTCCCAACAAATTCATCCCATCCTTTTCCTGGGGAAGTCCCGAAGGCTTTACTACTTATAAACTGGATAAAGCCTATGAATCAGCCGAAAGAATGATGGAGCGCAGGCATTTAAGACTGGAGGAAGAAGACAAGGAAATATTAAAAGAAGTATTTGAAAGGGAGATCAAAAATCAGGGCTTAAGTTTCATTAAATAAACCTCCTTCTGTTTGTTATTTTTAGGTTATATTTGTTCATAATACAAACATAATTAGCCCTGACAATCAATAAAGTTTAAGAATACCCAAAAGTAGGATGAATATCAGTGGCTTCTTTTGAAAGGAGTGGAGTGCTGGTGTTCAGCGTTGGTGCAGAAGGGTTAAGATATAATTTTATAGATTAGCAGAGGGAACAAATTCAGAATTTATAAGTCCAGATTATTCATTGTTAAAATAATTAAGCTTTGCAGTTTTCAGAAATACCCGGTTTACAGGAGACCAAGCGTACCCTGATAAATTCCGTTAAAAATAACCATGTGGCTCATGCCCAGCTTTTTTCAGGCACGGAAGGAAATGCTGCTTTGGCTATGGCATTGGCCTATGCTACTTATATAAATTGTGAAGATAAAAAGGAAGAGGATTCATGCGGGGTTTGTGCTTCCTGTACTAAAATAAACAAACTGATTCATCCTGACATCCATTTCGTATATCCGGTTTCTACAACGAAGGATGTACCTAAAGATGCTCTTAGCAATTCATTTTTAAAAGATTGGAGAACATTTGTTCAGGCCAATCCTTTTGCATCTTTGAATGATTGGGCAAATCATATTGGTGCAGAAAACAAACAATTGAATATTTCGGTGGATGAAAGCCGAAACCTGATCAAAACACTTGCTCTTAAGGCATTTGAAGCCGATTATAAAGTAATGATCATCTGGTTGCCTGAATTTATGAATTCTGCTGCGGCCAATGCTATTTTGAAAATACTGGAAGAACCGCCCTATAAGACGTTGTTTTTACTAGTTACCCAAAATCAGCAGAAGATTATTACGACCATTCTTTCCAGAACACAAAGAATATTTATTCGTCCATTTACGGACGATGAGATAAAACAACTTATTGTACAGAAGTTTAATCTGGAAGACAAGAAAGCACAGCAAATTGCATATCTGGCCGATGGAAATTTAAACGAAGCATTTCGTCTTATTGAGGAAATTCAGGAAGATAACCAGTCTATGTTCAGAGATTGGATGCGGTTATGTTATAAGAGGAATAATATTCCCGAATTGGTGGAATGGAGTGAGGAGTTTCAGAAAATGGGCAAAGAAGCTCAAAAGGGATTGTTTCAGTATGGCATCAATATAATGAGAGAGAGCCTGGTGTATAAACTTTCAGGAAGTGAGTTGTTACGCTTGCATGATGAAGATTTGAAGTTTGTGGAAGGTTTTTCAAAAGTAATGGATGAGCATAAAATTGAAAAAATCTATCAGCAGCTCAATGATGGCTATTATCATATAGAAAGAAATGCCAATGCGAAAATTGCTTTTTTAGATATATCTTTTAGTATCTCCAATATTTTAAAATCTTCCTGATATGAAAGCGGAGAAAATCGTGATTGGTCGTACTGATAAGATTGATATCCCTGAATTTAATATCAAAAATATTAGTGCGAAAATTGATACGGGGGCTTTCACGAGCGTGCTTCATTGTTCCCAAACAAAAGTATCAGGAGGGAAATTAACTTTTCATATTGTGGATAAGAGCTCTAAAGGGCTGCAAAAACGTGTGTTTGTGGTAGACGACTTTACCCAACGCGTCATTAAGAATTCCTTTGGAGATGTGGAGAAAAGATATGTTATAAAAGTCAAGATAGTAATTTTTAACAAAACAATAGATACAGAGTTTTCTTTGACTGACCGGTCAAATATGAAGCATCCGGTATTGCTGGGGCGGAAATTCCTTAATGGGAAATTTATAGTGGATGTTTCCAAATTCAATCTATCATACAGAGAAAAAAACAAAAATAAAAAAAGAAAACTTTGATGAGGCTGGCTATTTTATCAAGGAATACTAAGCTGTATTCCACCAGAAGGCTTGTAGAAGCAGCCACAAACAGAGGTCATGATGTACGTGTACTTGACCATTTAAAATGTTATGTTGGAATAGAAGCGGGTAATCCTACTTTATACTATAACAAAGAACAAATAACAGATATAGATGCGATAATTCCCAGAATTGGAGCATCCGTAACATTTTATGGAGCGGCAATAGTCACTCAGTTTGAGATGATGCAGGTGTTTTCTGCGGTTCCTTCCCAGGCGATAGTTCGGTCGAGGGATAAGTTGAGAAGCTTGCAATTATTGTCTAAAGCCGGTATTGGCGTGCCTAAAACGGCATTTGCCAGCCAGTCCAAAGATGTGGAAAATATAATACAACAGGTGGGTGGTACTCCTGTAGTTATCAAGTTGCTGGAAGGTACTCAGGGTATAGGGGTGGTGCTGGCAGAATCTAAAAAGGCGGCAAAGTCAGTAATTGAAGCATTTTACGGCCTCAAAGCGAACATATTGATTCAGGAATTTATTCAGGAAGCCAATGGCGCCGATATTCGTGCATTTGTTGTCGACGGCGAGGTGGTCGGAGCGTTTAAGCGCCAGGGAACAGATGCTGACTTCAGGTCCAATCTTCACAGAGGAGGCAAGGGAGAGCCTATAGAGCTAACGCAGGAAGAGCAGGATGCCGCATTAAATGCAGCGCGGGTGCTGGATTTGTCAATTGCAGGTGTAGATATGTTACGTTCTGCCAGAGGGCCGTTGATCATTGAAGTAAATTCCTCTCCGGGGCTGGAAGGGATTGAAAAAATTACCGGAGTTGATATTGCCAGTAAAATTGTGGAATTTGTAGAGCGTAAAGTTGCTGTTAAAGTATAGTTATAATGAGTAAAGAAGTAGTTAAAATCGGCACCAGAGCAAGTAAACTTGCTATGTGGCAGGCTGAGCATGTTAAAAGTTTGCTGGAGAAGGAAGGCATGCAGGTGCAATTATTCCCAATTGAAACAAAAGGCGACAAAGTCTTAAGCCAACCTTTCTTTGAAATAGGCTCTAAGGGCTTGTTTACAGAAGAGTTGGAAGATAAACTGATTAAGTCGGAGATTGATATAGCGGTACATAGTGCCAAAGACATGCAGACTACTTTAGTCGACGGGCTGGATATTATTGCCTTTACGGAACGTGAGCAATGCAACGATGTATTGGTAAGCCATGATCCTGCTTTTTCGCTGACGAATATGGATAAGCCTGTTATTGTTGGTACTTCGTCTATGCGTAGAAGGGCTTTGTTAAAACATTACTTTCCTCATGTGGAATTAAGGGAAGCGAGAGGAAATCTTCAGACGCGTATGCAAAAAATGACCGATGGACAGTTTGATGCCATGATCCTTGCTTATGCAGGAATTCACCGGATGGAGTATGACGAAAAGATTATTCAGGTGTTACCTCTGGAAATGTTTACTCCGCAGGCAGGGCAAGGAAGTCTTGCGATAGAGTCTTCGGTAAATGTTTCTGTTGAGAAGAGAGAGTTGATAAGAAAAATTACGAATCACCCGGAAACAGAAACCTGTCTTTTGGCTGAAAGAGCATTTTTACGAGAACTGGAAGGAGGGTGCAGTATTCCTGTATTCGCACACGCCACTCTGGAAGGTGATCATGTATGGCTTTCCGGTGGTGTTATTAGCCTGGACGGGAAAAAAATAGTGCGTCAGGTAATGAAAGGGTCAGTGGAAGATCCGGAGCTGATAGGAAAAGAACTGGCCGATGTGGTGCTGGAGCAGGGAGGAAGAGAAATACTTCAGGAAATAAGAGAAGTAATCAAAAAATAATTGGTAATAGCTTCAATTTAAAAACCATTCTTAATCAAGTTAGTTTATTATGAAGTTTATGAGAGCAGTTCTTCTTTCTTTGTTTTTAGTCGTAGGGCTATTGGGAGCAGGTAATGCACAAAGCAGTAAACTGAAAAAAGATTTTGTAATTACCATTTCTACTGAATTTGGTGATATGATAGTGCTGTTGTATGAGCAAACTCCACAGCATAAGAAGAACTTTATAAAGCTGGCGAAAGAAGGGTATTATGATAGCACCACCTTTCACCGTGTTATAGACGATTTTATGATACAGGGCGGTGACCCCAATTCTAAAGATGATAATCCGAATAACGATGGAATGGGAGGCCCGGGATATACCATACCGGCTGAGTTGGTAGGCCTAAAACATGTACGGGGAGCCGTTGCCGCAGCAAGAACAGGAGATAATGTTAATCCAAAACGTGAATCCAGTGGATCTCAGTTTTATATAGTAGAAAATCATAATGGTACTCCACACCTTGATAATGCATATACGGTTTTTGGTCAGGTGGTCGAAGGGTTAGATGTCATTGATAAAATTGCAGAACAAAAATGCGATGTGAGAAATCGTCCTTTAAAGGATATAAGAATGACTGTTAAGGTAAAAGAGATGAAGGTGAAAAAAATAATTAAAGATTATAATTGTGAATCTTTTTATAACTAAACCTTAAACAGAAAATACAGGTGAAATAGAAGTTGTCAAACTTTTACTAAGCCAACCATTTCATATTTATTGTACATAAGACTTAAAGCTAAAATGAAAAAAGTACTTATCACCGGGGCAAATGGCTTGTTAGGCCAGAAATTGGTGCAATTACTTGCAGACGATGACAATTATGAAGTAATAGCTTCCGGACGCGGGGCTAATCGCCTTCCAGCCATGGATCGTGAATATAAGTATGTGGAAATGGATATAACCAATAAGGCTGTAGTTGATAAAGTATTTAAGGAATATAAACCAGATATGGTGGTGCACACAGCGGCCATGACCAATGTAGACCAGTGTGAAAAGGAGCAGGAAGATTGTTGGAAGCAAAATGTGGAAGCTGTCAGCTATTTGATAGATGCCTGTGCCAAAACGAAGTCATTCATGGTTCATTTGTCGACAGACTTTATTTTTGATGGTAAAGAAGGGCCGTATGATGAAGAGGCGAAAGCCAAGCCACTAAGTTATTACGGGCTAAGCAAGTATGAAGCTGAAAAGCTGGTTAAGAAAAGTAAAATCAAGTGGGCGATAGTTCGTACTGTATTGGTTTATGGGGTAGCGCATGATATGAGCCGATCCAATATCATTTTATGGGTGAAGAAAAGCCTGGAAGAAAAGAAGCCTATTCAGGTGGTGTGTGATCAGTTCAGAACACCAACACTGGCGGAAGACCTGGCAATGGGCTGTTACCTGATTCTGGAAAATGAAGCTACAGGAGTATTTAATATTTCGGGTAAAGATATGTTAACTCCTTATGATATGGCTATTAAAACAGCCGATTTTTTCAAACTGGATAAAAGTCTTATAACAAAGACAGACTCCACTAAATTTACTCAACCTGCCCAAAGGCCCCCAAGAACCGGGTTTATTATTGACAAAGCAATTAATGAACTTGGTTACGACCCACATTCCTTTGAAGAAGGCATAAGGTTGTTGTCCGAGCAATTGTCAAAAGATGTCAATGTAAATTAGCCGTATTATTACCTATAAAAATCTCCGGGTAAACCGTGTTTTTAACTCGTTTTTCTACGAAAACCCCATAATTTTGTGGGTTTTATGAAAAAAAATACGAAATTTATGGTGTCAACAGTTCAATTTGCTGTTGAATACGTTAATGAATCTACATTGGCGTTGGTCTTGTTATGGCCAGGCCCAATCAAAATATGAGGTAAAACTCAACAATTCTTATTGAATATTATCCGCATATTTTGTTCGGATAGTTGGTAAATAAGTTAATAAAAAGGTTATTTGCCCTCCATAAGGAGGGCAATATTTTTTACATCCCTTTCAAAAAAATGTTGATTTCTCTCATCTCCTTATTATTTTTAAGATTCAGTTTTGTGAAAATCAAATTTATATAAGTCTATGAGTGCAAATAAAGAGGCGTGGGGCAGCCGTGTAGGATTAATTCTGGCAATGGCCGGTAATGCAGTCGGACTGGGAAATTTCTTGCGATTTCCGGTTCAGGCAGTACAGAATGGAGGGGGAGCTTTCATTCTTCCTTATATCATAAGTTTTATAATTATGGGTATACCCTTGTTATGGACTGAATGGACGATTGGCAGGTACGGAGGAAGATTTGGTAACCACACAACCCCTTTTATCCTTAATGCCATGGGGAGGAATAGTTTTTGGAAATACTTCGGGGTGTTTGGAATCTTTACGAATATAGCCATAGCTGCATACTACTGCTACATTGAATCGTGGACGATGGCTTATGTGATCCATTCAATAATGCAAACATTTACCGGAATGTCGCAGGAAGAAGTGGCTGCTTACTTTGGTACATATGTTGAGTTGAGCAAATCCACTACCGGTATACCTTATGAAGCAGTATGGTTTTATCTGATATGTCTGGTATTAAACACTTATATTCTTTCCAGAGGCCTTGCGGGTGGTGTGGAGAAGGTAGCCAAGATAGGAATGCCTTTATTGATTTTATTTGGTATAATGCTGGCTGTACGTGCCTTTACACTCGGAGACCAGGGAGCATATGAAGGATGTACGGATTGTAATTCTTTTTTAGGACTTAACTTTTTATGGGAGCCGCAATATACCAGTCTTAAAGATCCTAAAGTATGGCTCGCAGCAGCAACACAAATATTCTTTACGCTTTCGTTAGGAATGGGAAGTATTCATTGTTATGCTTCTTATGTTAAGAAGAAAGATGATATTGCCTTAAACTCTCTTGCTTCGGGATGGATGAATGAATTTGTAGAGGTTGTGTTAGGAGCTTCCATAGTAATACCGATAGCGGTAGGGTATCTGGGCTTAGATTGGGTATTGCAAAATGCTGGCTTTGGAATGGCGTTTCAGACCATGCCTTTCTTATTTTCCAAATGGGGAGCAGTATTTGGAACATTGGCCGGCGTTGCCTGGTTTGGACTTTTGTTCTTTGCCGGTATTACTTCTTCTTTGGCTATGGGTACTCCCTGGGTAAGTTTTATGGAAGATGAGTTTGACTTCTCAAGGAAAAAGGCAGCCTGGTCTTTTGGGTTGATAACACTCATTGTAGGTTTACCTACAGTCTTCTTTTTTCAGGAAGGAGTGTTGGATGAATATGATTATTGGGCAAGTTCTATATCATTAATGTTATTTGCTTTGGCAGAAAGTATTCTTTTGGGTTGGGTGTTCGGAATTAATAAGGCATGGGATGAATTGCACCAGGGTGCAGATGTTCAGTTGTTCTCCGGTTTTAAATTTATTATGAAATATATAACTCCTGTAATGTTGTTGGCAATATTACTAGGCGCCTTATTTACTCCTTTAAACAACGACTGGCAAAAGGCATTTAAAGAGGGGTGGGAACTCGATGCTTCCAGTATAGTTGGCAAGATTACCAATAAAGGTATCACTGTTAATAGAAGTTATTTTGCTGACTATTTTGAGTCCGAAAATACAGGTAAAGTGGAAGATATAAATTTGGAAGCTAAGACGGTAACTATTGCCGGTAAGACTTATAGTTTTGGAAAGGACGACAGATTATTAGTTTCACTGGGGGCGGAAGTTCAAAAAGGGGATAAGATCGCTGAAGGTTCATTTGTAAATAATATATTTTACATTGATGCTTCCCGCTTATTATTAGTGCTACTGTTTTTATTTATAAGTTATTTGGTTTATAAAGCATCTAAAAGAAGGGAGATGAGAATATGAGTACGAGTGCAATCATATTGATGGTAGCAGTTCAAATGTCTGTTACAGTCATTACTGGGTATTATTTCTTTAAAGTGCTTAAGACTCCTCCTAAGCCTGAGCCAGACTCATATACGGAAAATGATGATGAAGAGCCAAGGAGTTAACTAATGCCATGAAGTTTTTAAAAGTAATCAGAGGTTTGTTTGTGTTTTCAAGGAAGGAAGCCAATGGATTTCTGATTGTTGTTTTTTTGATTGGTATATATGTGTCTCTACCCTGGTTTTTTAAGAAATACTCCTCCTCCGATAGTCCATCTGATAAGGATAGTCTGCTTCTGCAGGCATGGATAATGGAGTTGAACTCAAAAGAAGATCAGGATATTATTTTAACTGCTAAACCTAAAAATACTTTTTCTTATTTTGATCCTAATACAGCTACCAAAGACGAGTTGATAAGAGCAGGAATTCATGATTGGCTTGCGGAAAGAATTATCAACTATCGCGAAAAGGTAGGAGCTTATAAAGATAAGAAGGACCTCCTCAAAGTATATGGATTTTCAGAACAGTTGTATGATAAACTAAATGCTTATGTACAGATAAATAAAATAGAAAAGGCAGGAGTAAATACACGTAAAGAAAATAATCAGATAACTTATGATCTTAATCTGGTTACTGCTCCTGAGTTGCAGAAGGTAAAAGGTATTGGTCCGATTCTTTCCGAAAGGATAATAAAGTTTAGAAATAAGTTAGGCGGATTTGTGAATATAGATCAGGTAAAAGAAGTATATGGACTTGATTCGAGTGTAGTTAAAGAATTAGGGGCAGTAGTATATGTAGCGGAAGATTTTGTTCCTGAGAAGATAAATATAAATCTTGCAGATGAAAATGTAATAGCGGTACATCCTTATATTAAAAAATACAAGGCAAAAGAAATATTAGTTAATAGAGCAAAGGCTCCTATTGCTAATATAGATCAATTAAAAGAGTTGAAAATTTTTACAGAAGAGGAATTGCTGAAAGTGGCTCCTTATCTTAGCTATTAATTATGCTTTTGAAAATCTTACTATAAATGTAGCTCCACTGCCTTCTATACTTTCACACCATACTTTGCCATTCATAGCTTCCACATATTTTTTTACTATGGATAAGCCAAGCCCTGTAGATCTTTCTCCTGCCGTGGGTTTGGAAGAAAGTTTCTGAAATCTGCCAAATAGTTTTTTCATGTCTTCTGCACTTATGCCCGGGCCTTCATCTTTTACTTCTAAATTTACATAACCCTCCTTATTATTGATGCTTACATAGATTGACCTGTGCTCGGAAGAAAACTTTAAGGCATTCGTTACTAAATTTTCAATTACTTGTAACAGGTAGTTTTTATCTCCACGAATTGTAGTGTCGCCGGATGCTTCAAAACACATGTTGATTTTTTTCTTTTCGGCAACATCTTTAAATGCCGTCAATACTTCGTTGCACAATGGCTCCAGATCGACAACTTCTTCTTTTATCTCTATTGTCTGGGATTCAATGGCTGTAATGTCCAGAATTTCGGAGATCATTCTGGTGACCCGGTCTGTAGATTGAAATATTTTTTCTACCGTTTCTTTTTGTTCTTCCGTCAGGTTTTCGGAGGTAAGCTTAAATATAGTGGCAAGCCCTTTTATTTGATGAATAGGGCTTTTTAGGTCATGTGAAAGAACTCCTATCAGATAATTTTTCTCTTCATTAAGCACTTCGAGTTTTTTGTTTCTTGCTTCGATCTCTTCTTTTTG
>DATCKK010000635.1:0-4625 GCA_036562325.1 Cytophagaceae bacterium
TACTTATCCTGCCCAATTAAGCGAAGGACAAAATTTACCAGATGCAATTATGCGTATGTCCATAACAGATAAAGCTTCAGGCAATGAAATGGGAACTGTAAACATTAATATCATAAATAGAAAGGTCGTAGGAAAAGAAAAGATAACTACTCCTGCCGGTACTTTTGATTCTTATAAAATCACTTATGATATAACCATCGAAACTGTAATGATGGGAATGCGATTGCCTGGTAATAATCTAAAAGGCGTAGAGTATATTTCTCCCGGAACAGGAGTAATTCGTAATGAAAGCTATAATCAGAAGGAGAAGCTTACCGGGTATCAAATCTTGACAAAGTTTTCCAGGTAAGTAGTGAAGTAAATATTGGATTAAGCTTTACAGATTGAATTATACAGGTGATTATTCTTGTTGAATGGAAATGGAATAATTACCTGTTATTTTTTATATATTGAAAAGTAATGATCGGAGAATAAATAGATTTCATTTTTACCGATGATGGCCTTTTTAAAATTCCCGTCTGGTAAAGGTATGCTTGTTTCTTTGTAAGTATATACATCAATGCTTTTGATTGTATTGTCTGTCAGAAAGTAAATGTTGTTTTTGTCGAAACAGAAAAAATCAAGTCCTTTGTGAGGAAGGGTGGTTTTGTAATTGCCCAGGTTGTCAAATATCAGAATGCCTGAATTTTTATCATTTATAAATAAGAGATTCTGATATTCTCTCATGAAATTAAGGTCATACTGCTGAGGGTCTAGGAGCAGATCGAGCCTGGTGTTGACATCTAATTGCTGAAAGGATAAATTCAGCTTTTTTAAACTAAACTCGATATCGTCAATTATCCAAAGATTATTATCTGAAGAAAAGCTTGCCAGGCGTGCAAAACCAATAAGGTCGCGGTTGAATTTGGTGGCAGGGGAGGAGGTGTTGAGAAATCGGTCAAGAATGGTATAAGTCTGAAGCTCTCTGTAAAAAGCAAAGATATTTACCGATCGCCATGCTTCCAGTAAGGCTATTTCTCCTTTTCGGGAAGGAGAAAAATTATGAATGATTTTACCGGTGGCATCTGTTTTAATTATATTTCCCGACTTATCCCCAATATAAATGTTATTGTAGGGGTCGGTAGAAATAACATGAATGTTTGGGACGTTTACAGTAGCGATAAGCTCCCATTCATTGGAGTTGGAAGTTTGAGAATAGGAAGCCGAATTAATCAGCGAAAGAATTAAAAAGGCTAAAAGAAAAATCTTATTCCTTTTCAAAATATTTAAGCTCCATATTTTCTCCATCAAATACTGCATAAGAATAGAAATTGATCCAGTCGCCCAGATTTATATATCTGCTTTTTTCATCTACTTTTAGGTCCAGTGGCATATGTCTATGTCCGAATACGTAGAAGTCATGATGCTCTTTTTCCTGGATTTTTCGGCTATAAATAAGAAGCGCTTCTTTTTCACCGTAATATTTATCGTCTTTATTGTGTTTGCGGCTTCTCCTTGACCAACTATTTGCAATGCCCATGCCAATAACCGGAGGCACAATACTAAATATCCATTGGAAAAATGGATTTCGGAATACCCATTTCAAACATTTATATACGTAATCTCCTGGCCCCAGTCCGTCTCCATGGCCAATGTATAAACGTTTGTTCCCTATTTGCAATAGTTGAGGTTTGTGAAAAACAGCAATATTTAATTCCTGAGGAAAGTAGCCAAACATCCACATATCATGATTTCCGGTAAATACGGCCATGGGAAGCCCTTCGTCCGAAAGTTCTGCCAGTTTTCCTAATAATCGGGTGTATCCCTTGGGTATAGTATATCTGTATTCGAACCAAAAATCAAAGATGTCTCCTAAAAAATAGATAGCTGCTGCATCTTTGCGTGCCTGTTCCAGCAGCCGGATGATTTTTTTTTCTCTTTCCCGGCTCGATTGGTAATCAGGAGCTCCTAAGTGAAAGTCGGAAATGAAATATATTTTTTTACCTGGACTTAGTTGCTTAAGCAGAGGTGTCATCAATTAAAAATAAAATTAAATCTTTGGGGCCATGTGCTCCCAAAACCAGTGTCTTTTCAATATCGGCTGTCCTGCTTGGGCCTGTTTCCAATGAAATCATAGAAGGAAGGTCTTTTTTATACCTTTTGCTTAATACGGCAAATCCATCTTTTATATCTTCTACAATTTGGGAGGAAAAAGCTATTATTATATGTGCGTGGGGGAATATTCCCAGCCTTCTGCCGGATTCTGAACCCGAACTTACTAAAATGCTGCCTGTCCTGGCAATCAGGCTTTCACAAGTGGTCACTCCCGCCTGGGCATTAGTAAAGTTGGAATCCGAGGTTAAGGTTTTAATATCGCCCTCTTCCAGAAATTTAATCAGGTCTTTTTCCCAGGTGTAAACCTTTTCAAGTCCTTTGGTTTTCAGGAAAAGATGAAAAGCCTTAAAGAACTCCATCTCGTTTTCGCAGTAAAAAAATTCGCCTTTGTTTTTTACAAAGTTCTCCGCAAAAACTACTGTCAGGTCTTTTTCTTCCGGTTTGGAGTATATGGGTTGGGTAAAATTAGGTTCAGGCATTGAACTCCCTTTGTTGCTCAATGCCTGCCTTATTTTTCTAAATATGTTGTCTCTTGAATTAGTTTGACTCATCTGCTTTCTTTTGCCCGTCCGGATTGGAAGTTACTTCTTCTTCCTCTTTAGATTCTTTCTCGCTGGTTTTCGATTTGGCTTCTTCTTCCAGATGCTTCAGATAAGAAGTATTTAGGTCAACAGACCCGTCCCCGCTTACCTTTCTATTGGTATAAGCCTGATAAGTAGTTTGTCTTTCAAAAGGCCTTTTACCTATCAATGTTTCAAGGTCGGACTGGAATATGATCTCTTTCTTTAACAACTCTTTTGCAACAATCTCAAGCTGTTCTTTTTTCTCTCTTAAAAGATTTAGAGTTCTGTCGTATGCCTGACTGATAATGTTTCTTACTTCTTCATCGATAGTCTTTGCAGTAGCCTCAGAGTATGGTTTGTTAAATGAATAGTCGGAGCTTTGTTTGGAGTCGTAGAAAGATACATTTCCAATTTTACTGTTCATACCATACATTGTTACCATGCTGTAAGCCATTTTGGTAATTCTCTCCAGGTCACTTAAAGCACCAGTGGAAATTCTTCCAAATATCAGTTCTTCTGCGGCCCTTCCTCCCAATGTCATACACATTTCATCGATCAATTGCTCGGTCGTGTACAGGAATTGCTCTTTAGGGAGATATTGTGCATAACCTAGGGCAGCTACTCCCCGAGGTACTATACTTACTTTAACTAACGGATCTGCATGCTCCAGGTACCAGCCGGCAACAGCATGGCCAGCCTCATGGTATGCAACGATTTCTTTTTCTTCCGGAGAAATAATTTTATTCTTCTTTTCAAGACCTCCGATGACACGGTCAATAGCATCCTGGAAGTCATTCATGTCAACCTCTTGTTTGTCTTTTCGTGCAGCTATCAAAGCCGCTTCATTACAAACGTTAGCTATTTCCGCTCCTGCAAACCCGGGAGTTTGTGCAGATAGTTTTTTAGGATCTACATCCTTATGTAATTTCAATGGGGCAAGATGTACCTTGAATATTTCTTCTCTGCCGACGATATCCGGTTTATCGATACTAATTTGTCTGTCAAATCGGCCAGGCCTTAGAAGGGCCGAGTCTAGTACATCGGGCCGGTTAGTAGCAGCAAGAATAATTACTCCCGAATCTGTTGCAAATCCATCCATCTCTACAAGAAGGGAGTTAAGGGTATTTTCTCTTTCATCATTGGAACCTGGCATTTGCCCTCTGCCCCTTGATCGTCCAATAGCATCAATCTCATCTATGAAGACAATGCAAGGTGCTTTTTCCTTTGCCTGTTTGAATAAATCCCTAACCCTGGCAGCACCTACTCCCACAAACATTTCCACAAAGTCAGAGCCGGATAATGAGAAGAACGGAACTCCAGCCTCACCAGCTACTGCTTTGGCAAGAAGGGTTTTACCGGTACCGGGAGGTCCTACAAGCAAGGCGCCTTTAGGAATCTTGCCACCCAGTTTAGTGAACTTGGTAGGGTTTTTAAGGAAATCAACAATTTCTTTAACCTCTTCTTTCCCTTCCTCAAGCCCGGCAACATCAGCAAATGTTACTTTAACTTTATTTTCAGCATCAAAAAGGGCAGCTTTTGATTTTCCAATATTGAATATCTGTCCTCCTGGCCCTCCGGAAGTAACTCTTCTCATAAAGAACCAGAATCCGAATAACAATAGGAATAAAATACCCCAGTTGAAAATATAGGTGGAAAAGTCAGACCTGTTGTTTTCAATTTCAACAGTCACTTTATCTTTAGGCTGGATTTTATTTTCCTGCTCAAGTTTTTCTAAATCTTTTTCAAATTTCTCCGCGGAACTGATCTGGAATTTGAAATGAGGTCCGTCATACGTTCCAAATGTATTTCGCTGAGGTACCTTGTCACGGTACTTTTTGTTCTCCAACGCCTCTTTCTTCAAAGTTACCTCAACCATTTTATCGTTGACCGCAACGATTTTTTCTATATCATGACGGAGGTACATTTGTTCGAACTCTCTTCTGGAAATATCTTCAACAGCAGTTGTTC
>DATCKK010000641.1:0-1768 GCA_036562325.1 Cytophagaceae bacterium
AGGTGTAACTATAGGAGAAGGGGCAATTGTCGGAGCAGGTTCTGTTGTTATCGATGATATACCTCCCTTTGCTAAAGTAGCAGGTGTGCCCGCCCGACCAATACGGAAAGGATAGAAATAGAATGTACAAAGTTTCTTTAGCTTCGGCAGAGTTAGATGAAGAAGATATTCAGGCTGTTGTGCAAGTGCTGCGTTCTGGTAGGCTTGCCTTAGGGCCAAAAATTCAAGAATTTGAGCAGATGATAGCTGATTATGTAGGGGTAAAATATGCTATTGCAGTGAATTCAGGTACCTCTGCTTTGCACTTGATTGTCAGATCTCTAGGGATCGGCCCAGGTGATGAAGTTCTTGTACCTTCCTTCACCTTTGCATCTAGTGTAAATGCTATTATTTACGAAGGTGCAACCCCGGTTTTTATCGATATTGAACCTGAAACCTATAATTTAGATGTCTGTGATCTTGAAAAGAAAATAACCCCTCGGACGAAAGCCATCATGGCAGTTGATATATTCGGTCATCCATCGGAATGGGATGAGATTATAAGAATATCCAAGGAATATCAATTGCGTGTTATTGATGACTCTTGTGAGGCCTTAGGAGCAGAGTATAAGGGCCGCAAAATAGGCCAGTTCGGGGATGCTGCAGCCTTTGCTTTTTATCCGAATAAACAGATTACTACCGGAGAAGGAGGCATAATTGTTACTAATAATGAAGAAATAGCTGAGCTATGTCGGAGTATGCGCAACCAAGGAAGAGGAAAAATGGGCGTATGGTTGCAGCACGAACGATTGGGTTATAACTACCGAATGGATGAGATGTCAGCTGCCCTTGGAGTATCCCAACTCAAAAAGATAGAAAAATTTTTGTTGAAAAGGGAACAGGTTGCCAAATGGTATAATGAGCGTCTTTCTGGATTGGATTGGGTGATACCACCTATTGTTAAAGAATATGTTCGTAAAAGTTGGTTTGTATATGTGATTACTCTTGCAGAAGGTCTAAAGAGAGATTCAGTAATGAAAGAATTGGAAAAGCAGGGTGTTCCTTGCCGTGGATATTTTTCTCCTATTCATTTGCAGCCTTATATCAAAGAATATGTAGGATCTGATAGTTGTAATTCGCACCTTCCGGTCACTGAGTCTGTAGCACAGCGTACGATCGCTTTACCATTTCATAATAATCTTAAACCGGAGGAAGTTGATTTTGTAGTGAATTCTTTAAAAAAGGCTATATCTAATATATAACAAGTTATGCCTAGTACAAAAATATAGTATTTTTTGGCTTATTTCGATGATGTAGCTTTTAAATTGGACCGAAAGTGATGAGTAAGAAAAATGGTAGAGACCGTCTTTTGCAGGAGATGGCTTTTTATTTGTTGAATAGGTAAAACGATTTATGTATAAATGATTTCATTTTGTTCTGATAGGAGTGGAGTAATTGGAACGTGTACTGAGGACAGTTATTTTTTGTCTGATAGATGTTGTTCTTGTCAATTTTGCCTATTTGGGAGCATTTCTCCTTCGTTTTGATGGAACTATTCCTGAGGAATATTTAGTAAATTACCCTATATTCGCAATAGTAGTTACTGTTATCACTATATTTGTTTACTATGTTTTTGGCTTCTATAAGAAGATGTGGCAGTATGCCAGTGTCAGGGAGATGTATAATATACTGTTTGGTGTTACTGCAGCAAGTCTGGTTGTTATTGCTGTATCTTATATTTTTATTTATCCAGAGGCAGCTATTAAGCCTATGCCGCGCAGCATTTACC
>DATCKK010000645.1:0-3613 GCA_036562325.1 Cytophagaceae bacterium
GTATTGGGCAAAGAGATAAGCCAATTGGATGAGGAAGGATTAATCGAATTGCGCCGAAATGTAGGTTATCTGTTTCAGGAAGGGGCGTTATACGACTCCATGACGGTAGGAGAAAATATTTCTTTTTCATTAGAAAGGCAAATAAAGAAACAAACGCCCGAAGAAATAGATTTTATAGTAAAGTCAACTTTGCAAAAACTGGGCCTTCTGAATGCCATCCACAAAATGCCGGATGAACTTTCCGGAGGAATGAAAAAAAGAGTTGCCTTAGCCAGGACATTAGCTTTGAAACCCAGCATCATTCTTTACGACGAACCCACAGCAGGACTTGACCCTGCTACTTCAAAAGAAATTATTGAGCTTATTCTTGAGATGAAAAACACTTTTGGTATTTCGGGAATAATTGCCACGCATGATCTTGTTTGTGCCAGATTGGCTTCCGACAGAATACTCATATTGCATGAAGGTTCTGTTGAAGCAGAAGGTACATTTTCATCACTGGAACAATCAGATAATAAGCATGTGAAACAGTTTTTTCAATACTGATTATGAAAAAGAGAATGATCAAATACACAAGCATTGTAGGTATTTTCGTGATCGTTTCACTGATGATTATTACTGCTTTTATCTTTTATATAGGTTCTAAACAACAAGCTTTTGGCCATAAGATTACTATCTATTCTATTTTCACTAATGTAGAAGGATTAAAAACAGGCAATGCAGTACGTCTATCCGGTGTGATTGTCGGTGCCGTTGATGCTATTGATATTATATCCGACACTTCTGTAAGGGTAACCATGGCTATTGATTCAAAAGATAGTAAATACATTAAAAAAGATGCTAAAGCATCGGTAAGTACGGAAGGATTACTTGGTAGCAAATATATAAGTATCTCGGCAGGTTCATCGCAAAGCCCATCCATTTCGAATGGTGATCAACTTTCCTCCATTCCCCCCATTGATTTTGATAAACTATTGGTAGACTTAAGCGAATCAGGAAACAATATAAAAGAACTAACCAAAGGTATGAGCGACATGGTAAATAAAATAAATAAAGGCGAAGGCGTGTTGGGAACAATGATTACAGATCCTTCCATAAACAATGAAGTTAAAGAAATAGTAAGTTCATTTGGCAAAACTTCTCGTAATGCCACTCAATTAACAAGTAAAATGATAACAGTTACTGATTCGTTGCAAGCTACCTCAAACAATACTATTCAAGCATCGCATGAATTAAAACAATTTACGAAGAAGTTGAATAACGACTCCAGTACATTAGGAAGATTACTTACAGATACTATAATGGCAGATGAGATAGAAAGTACAATAACTGAATTAAAAAATACGGCTTCTGATGTACAGGAGACAAGCGAAAAAGTGCGTAGCAGCTTTTTTGTCAGATTATTTAATAAAAATAAGAATAATAAAAAAGGCAATAAGTGATGCCTATATTTTATGTTTAAAACTATTTGAATATTGTTCCAACTTTAAATAACAAACTAAATTATGATCTCCGATACTATCTCTATTTTCTCTTTAGACTCAGGAAAAGAGTTTGCAGAAAAGGTAGCAGCTAACTTAAACCTACCTATTTCCAAACATGAAGAAAGAGAGTTTGAAGATGGAGAACATAAAATCCGTTCCTTAGAATCTGTAAGAGGCAAAGATGTTTACATTATACAATCATTATATTCAGACGTAGCCATGAGTGTTAATGATAAACTTTGCAGGTTATTGTTCTTTGTTGGTGCTTTAAAGGAATCCGGTTCAAAGAAAGTCACTTTACTGATTCCTTACCTCTGCTATGCCCGAAAAGACAGGAAGACCAAGCCAAGAGACCCGGTTACTACTAAGTATTTAGCTCAAATGATAGAATCCGTAGGTACTGACCATGTTGTTACTTTGGACGTACACAACCTGCAAGCTTTTCAAAACTCCTTTCGATGTTACTCTGACCATTTGGAAGCCAAAGTATTATTTGCAGATTATTTTTCCGAATTAAAAGAAGATGATATAGTAATTATGTCTCCGGATGCAGGAGGCATGAAAAGAGCAGATGAATTCAGACTTACTTTAGGAAGAAAAACGAATAAAGAACTTCCTCTGATATTTATGGAAAAAAAACGAAGTGCCGGAGAGGTAAGCGGAACCAGCCTGGTAGGTGAAGTTAAAAATAAAACTGTAATTATTGTTGATGATCTGATCAGTAGCGGAACCACGCTGGCAAGAGCTGCAGTAGCCTGTAAAGAAGCAGGGGCAAGAAGAGTAGCAGCGGCCGCCACACATGGGGTGTTTAGTTCAAAAGCAAAGGAAAATTTATTAAATCCAGCCTTGGACAAAGTTATAATTACCAACTCTATACCTTACCTAAAAATTAACCAGGAGTTAGTTGAATCAAAAATAAAAATACTGGATATAGCTCCTTTAATTGCTGAATGCATCAAACGCTTGCACACCAATAATTCAATAGTTGAGCTAACGGAAAAATAGTTAAGAAAAATCGGATGGACATAATATATCATCAAAGGAATTATGGCTTTCTCCTTTGATGATACTTCCTGAACTACTAAAAAATAAAGCTATTTTATCACTTTCACTCCAACAGCGCTCGCACCTTTTGCTGTCATTTCAATTTCAAAACTTACTTTATCTCTTTCCTTAATCGCTTCTTTAAGGCCATTTACATGAACGAATACACTTTCCTGGCTTTGATGGTCTTTAATAAATCCGTAACCTTTCGATTCATTGAAAAAAGTGACTGTCCCATTTCGAATAAGGTCTTCCGGCTTTATATCTTCTTGTCTCGATATTTTAATCTGCAAGGACTCGGCATTAATTGCCTTCTTCTTCGCAGGGTCAGGAGGTATTGAGGTAATATTCCCGTCTTCATCTACATAAGCCAGCATATCTTCAAGGCTATTCCCTTTATCCGAATTGGCCTTACGTGCTTCTCTCTTTTCTTCTTTGTCTTGTTTTTTCTTTAATCTTTTCTTTTCCTTTTCTTTTTTGCTGTAAGTTTCTCTTGATTTTGCCATTGAATGTAATTTTCGTGTTAACAGACTATCCCGCCAAATATGACATGTTCACTTGTTTGTATCCGGCTTATCTAACAATCAACTTAATATACTTGCTGCTTGTTCAATAAATTCCATTTATTTTTGCCTGTAGCAATAAAGGCTCTAAAACACTAGCAGGGAATTCTGAAGAAATCGATGCAGAGGAATAGGAATACAAAGAACAGCATAATTACACACTAATGCAATCAAAAGAGCAATTATTAAATGGATTTCCTCAATCTTTAACTATATATACGTGTATTATAATATTTTAAAGTATTCTACCTGCTTCCTATTCTTCCTTATTAATTGTTTAAGCTGTTTCAATAAGTAAGTCAACTATAGAAAAATAATTGTGCATATAATTTTAAAATACTATCAAACGAATACTGATTCTGTAATGGTTCAGCATACAACAATGAGTAGTAAAAGAAGTGACTTTTATAGAATTTTCAGGAATCATAAAAAAAATGGTTTGAGTAATAATCACAATAGCATATGCCACCTTATACTCAAACCACTTCTATATCTGTGGGACCTACTGGACTCGAACCAGTG
>DATCKK010000001.1:0-1673 GCA_036562325.1 Cytophagaceae bacterium
GGATAGCGAAACATTTTCTCAGCAATTTCTTACTCCGAGTATTGTAGAAGGTATTAAGAGAAAATTATTTCCGGAATTGCCGGAAGAGAATAGGGTGAAGAAAATTTTGAGGCATCGGTTATCTTATAGTCAAGTTACCCAACAACAGGAAGTTATTCAGACCAGAGGCTGGAATTCGACAAGAAAAGGAAAGTTTTATCTCTTTGAAAGGCCCACTTCTGTTCTGGTGAGGGGTATTTTGCTTGAACCGATTTTGCATTTAGCATTTTCAACTAGAGAAGATGCAGAAATTGCCTTCAGGCAACATGTATGTCTTTGCAGAAACGAAGATATATTAATGCCGGAGCAATTGATTGAAATAGAAGATAAAGAGTTTGAAAATGAAGAATTCTTCAGTGGATATGAACTCATTTTTGAGAAGAATGAGAATGCGTTTCATGTGGGGTATGCCCGTAATACAAGGCAGCCAATGTACGGCTGGCTTCATGTTGTGGGAACTCCGGTTAAAATAATTTAGATGAGCAAGATTCTATTTGCAAAATCCTCGCCCGAATGGATTTCTTTAGAAGAACACACCAAACATGTTGTCTGTACGGCGGTCGCGTTTGCTAAGTATTTAGGACTGGAAGTAAATATAGCGAAGAATGGGGCAATACTACACGACATCGGAAAGGCCCATCCATATTTTCAAACAAGGAGATTAACGGGACTAAGCAATAATGGAGATATTTTTAGGCATGAGATTGCATCACTTTTCTTTTTATCAGCTTTTCCTAAGGAGCAGTGGGGTCCTTTAATAGAAATGGTAGTCGGGCATCATAAATCGGTGTTGAATGATAAAAGTGCAATGGGGTTATTGGATTTAGAAGAAGGTTATGATTATATAGATTTTCATATAAAGAGTTGGAACACCTGGAGCATTGATGCTATTGGATTATTGAATACGTTAGGTGTCGCTTGCCCTTCAATATCAAAGGAGCAGGCTTTGAAAAACCTACAATATTGTATTGACTATTGTAAAGAAGTTACTAATCAGAAAGCGTATTCTGAGTGGAGGGGTTTGTTGATGGGGGCGGATCATTTTGCATCGTCAATGGTACATAAAACGGAGGAAGCCACAAATAGATTATTTAAAAAGCCGAATCTAGACTTTTATACCAGACGACACCCACTTTATCCTCTTTCATACAAAGATGCGTCTTCAGCTAAAAAGCACACTATTATTGTAGCTTGTACCGGAGCTGGAAAAACAGATTTCCTCCTTAGGAGATGTAAGGGAAGGGTATTCTATACTCTGCCTTTCCAGGCTTCAATTAATGCGATGTACAAAAGGGTAGCTAAAGATTTGGAAAAAGACAATCCGGATATAGATATCCGGGTGTTACATTCATCTTCGATTATTGTAAAACGAAAGAGCGATGAGGAGGTTTCATTGCAAAATCTAATAGGTTCTTCTGTCAAAATACTTACACCTCACCAGTTGGCTAGCAGTGCTTTTGGGATGAAAGGTTATGAGTCGATGTTACTTGATTTGAATGGGTGTGATGTGATTTTAGATGAAGTACACACTTACCTGGGAATTTCTCAAGCATTAGTATTAAAACTCATTGAAGTTTTGAAAGTCATTGATTGTCGTATCCATATCGGAACCGCGACAATGCCTACTGTTCTTT
>DATCKK010000679.1:0-3822 GCA_036562325.1 Cytophagaceae bacterium
CCATTGAAGTTATGTATATAACTGGTCTGGTCAGGTACCCCATTTTCTAACTTATAACGGTAGATCATATACTCAGGAGCAATAAAGAAAGAGTAGTTCCTTCCGAAATTGAATTGAAACCTAGCCTCAGCACTTCCATAATACCTTTTTCGGGTATTCTGACTAAAAGCATCGTTATTTATCCAGAAGGTACCACCATCAATACCAGCAATCAAGTCAAAGCTTTCTGAAGCTATAAGACTATATTGGACTGATCCTGCCAAAGAGAGCAAGTCTCTTCGGTTATTATCCTGCTCAAAAACGTCGTCAGTAAAACCATTATCAGGCTCGACTTTATTGATATATGTAAATAAATAAGAAGCATCAGCTCCTATCTTAAGTCGTCTGTTTACATTATAGTATAATCCAGCTGCAGGCCCAAGATTCAAACCGTTACCAACGAGCGAATTCTCCTCATTCTCAACCCCCAAGTCAGAAACCCAGTGCGTATAACCGGCTGCAAAAGCTGGTTCAAATGAAAACTTTTTCGCAAAGTCACAGTTTTCTTCTTTATCCCACCTATCCTGTGCATAGCCACCCAGAGTAAACACTCCAAGCGACAATATAAGTAACAACAGCTTTTTCATCTTTCTATACATCTTCTTTCACAACATCTATTCCCTATCCAAATAATTCCTGAGATACAAAAAGTGTTTAGGCTAAAAGATAAGTACTACTTTTTTCCTGCATAATCCATTAGCATTCATTTACTCTCCAAGGTTAAATCCTATTTTTTTTAAACACGAATTCAACAATCTTCTCTACTTAATAGCATTCCCCATCAAATCCGATAAAAAATTTCCAACATTATCATTTATTCTATGTTGATGCTTATTATGAAAGCATTCGTCTCAATTCTGATTATACTATTAACTATCAGGTCAATATCCATAGCTCAAACCCCTCATATTATAATCATTGGAATAGACGGTTTAGGAGCATATGGAGTAAAAAAATTCCCAACTCCAGTACTTGACAGTATGATGCAACATGGCTCCTATACCTTAAAGGCTAAAGCAGTCAACCCAACTTATAGCATGCCCAACTGGGCGTCTATCACGATGGGAGTACCTACTAAAATTCATCAAATTAAAAGTAACGGATGGACAAGAGCACAATCACCACGGAGAAACAGGACAAGCGAAATACCAACTATGTTTAAGGTCATAAGTGATTCCGACTCATCAATGGATATTGCTATTTTTAATCATTGGAAAGAGTTTCTAAACCTGGTCGAACCCGAGCTTCCACTTTATTCCATACATATAGATAACTCTGACTCTATCACTCATCATGCTATCCAATACCAAAACACCTATCACCCTGTACTCAACTTTATTCATTTGGACCTGGTCGACAAGGCCGGACATAAATACGGATTAAAAAGTGAAGAATATAAAGGTGCGGTAATGAAAGCTGATTCACTGGCAGGGGCAATAATACACTCAGTATTAACAAGCACCCAGGACAAAAACTATATTTTCCTGGTTACGTCTGATCATGGAATCAAAGGAAAAGGGCATGGTGGCATGGCGAGAAAGATTAAACGAATACCCTGGATAGCAACAGGATATAATATAAAGGCAGGCAATGAAATCAAACGTAAAGTTCACACCTACGATACAGCTTGTACCATTATAAAATTATTGAACTTAGAAATTCCGCAGGAATGGACCGGAAAGGTAATCGAAGAAATATTCAGATAAAAAAGCCAGGAGAATCGAAAAACTCCGCTTAAACAGGATTTAGCCGCCTGAACTTTTCGACCTTCCACTGTTAACTTTGCCAAATGACAAAGGCCTAAATAAATTAGGCTGAGGCCTGATCTAGCAATTCATTAAAGCCGTTGGATGTTTTCTTATTAAGTTTTTCATTATTTCTCCTGGCCATCATAAAGGTAGTAAAATCTTTTGGTATACAAAAAACCTATCCTTTAATTATAAACATTCCGACTCAGCACAAAAATTATCATTAGCAATACAAGTAATAATTCAGGCTGCTACATTCTAAAAAACTAAAAAGAATGGAGCTTGAGAAAAGAAAAAAGCCTTTCAGAAAAATTCTGAAAGGCTTTGGAGGTTCCGAGCGGATTCGAACCGCTGTAAAAGGTTTTGCAGACCTCTGCCTAGCCGCTCGGCCACGGAACCTTTTAATTTGGTTGCGCAAACATAATAATAATTTATGTAATCTGAAAAAATAAATAACTGTTTGCACAAATTATTTTATGATCCCAAAAACAACAAAGCCCTGTATCCAGGGCTTTGTGTATATTTTAAGATTACTTACTACAGTGACTGATTATTCTTCGCCTTCAGCAGCAGCATCTTTTTTCTTAGATTTAGAAGTAGATTTTTTCTCTGCTTCTTCGGTCAGTTGCTCTTTCAATTGAGAAAGTGCAGCAATATCACCCAAAGTTGATTTTTCAACTTCTGCGTTTACTTTGCTAACTGACTTGGATTTAGAAGACTTTTTCTTAGTCTCTTTTTCCTCTGCAACAGGCTCCTGATTTACTTTAGAGTGAGAAAGAACAATCTTTTTCTCATCTTTTGAGAATTCAAGAACTCTGAAATCTAAAGTTTCTCCTACTTCTGCTACTTTACCATCTTCTTTAACCAGATGCTTAGATGAAGCAAACCCTTCTACTCCGTATGGTAACTCAAGAAGTGCCCCTTTGTCTGTCTTCTGAACAATGGTACATCTGTGAACGCTACCTACTGTAAAGATAGTTTCAAATGTATTCCAAGGATTTTCTTCTAATTGCTTATGTCCTAAAGCAAGTCTTCTGTTTTCTACATCCAACTCAAGAACTACCACATCCAGTTTATCTCCTACTTTTACGAATTCGGATGGATGCTTAATTTTCTTAGTCCAGGAAAGATCAGAAACGTGAACCAATCCGTCAATACCTTCTTCAAGCTCGATGAACAGACCGAAATTTGTTAAGTTTCTAACAACTCCTGAATGTTTAGTATTAACAGCATATTTAGTTAATACATCTTGCTTAGTCCAAGGATCTTCAGTTAATTGCTTGATACCAAGAGACATTTTTCTTTCTTCTCTGTCAAGAGTAAGAACAACAGCCTCCAGTTCATCACCCACATTCATGAAATCCTGAGGATTTCTTAAATGTTGAGACCATGACATTTCAGAAACGTGAATAAGTCCTTCTACCCCTGGCATTAGTTCTAAGAACGCACCGTAGTCAGCTACGTTAACGATCTTACCTTTCACTTTAGAACCAACCTGGATATCTTCAGGAAGTGAATCCCAAGGATGAGGAGTAAGTTGTTTCATACCAAGAGAAATTCTCTTCTTGTCATCATCAAAGTCAAGTACAACCACATTAACTTTCTGATCCAGTTTAAGAACTTCTTCAGGATGATTGATTCTACCCCATGAAATATCTGTAATATGTAGAAGTCCGTCAACACCACCAAGGTCGATGAATACTCCGAAGTTAGTCATGTTCTTGATAACTCCTTCGAGTACCTGACCTTTCTCAAGGTTGTTAAGGATTTCTGCTTTTTGTTTCTCGATATCTTTCTCGATCAACACTTTGTGGGAAACAACTACGTTATCGTTAGTGTAGTTTATTTTCACCACTTTAACTTCCATTTTCTTACCAACAAAAATATCGAAATCTCTGATTGGCTTAACATCGATCTGAGAACCTGGAAGGAACGCTTCAACGCCGAATATATCAACGATAAGACCACCTTTAGTTCTTCTTTTAACCATCCCTTCGATAACTGTATCGTTATCCAAAGCATTCTGGATATTCTC
>DATCKK010000680.1:0-3706 GCA_036562325.1 Cytophagaceae bacterium
AACTGGTAGACACGCCATCTTGAGGGGGTGGTGCCTTAACTGGTGTGGGAGTTCGAATCTCCCCGTGCGCACCAATCAGTAAATGGGGACGAGGAATTCAATAAAGTTACCCACAACCCGCCTTAAATTCCCTTCAAATTAAATTTCTCCTTTTTTATTTTGCCAGGGATCGTTTATTTTGCAATAAATTAATTTGTCGATGAGTAGTATCCTTTCTGTTACCCAGAAGAAACTGGGCAAGCCTTATTTTGATCTAGAATTTTTACTCACATGTTTTAAAGAAGTCTTGATTGAAAATGGGGAAGAAAAGCTTGCCTGTTATATTCCCTGGATTAACGGTAAAATAAATTATAACCCAAAAGATTTCACGGAGAAGCATATCCAGTTGTACTCCATAGCCTTCCAGCTTTTAAACATGGTAGAGGAAAATGGTGCAGTACAAAACAGGAGGAAAGTGGAAAATGAAGCCCTGGCCAATGTAAACGGCCTTTGGGCAAGAAATCTTAAAATCCTAAAAGATAAGGGAATTTCGCAGAAGGATATTGCGACAATGTTACCTCAGATTAATGTAGAGCCTGTAATTACCGCTCATCCTACAGAAGCGAAAAGAACGATCGTGCTTGAGCATCACCGGCAATTGTATCTCCTCCTAGTGAAACGGGAAAACAGTATGTATACGGAAATGGAGCAGCGGGAAATCCGAAGAGAGATAAAGCTGGAGCTGGATCGCTTATGGAGGACAGGAGAGATCTATGTGGAGAAGCCGCAGGTACAATCAGAGTTGGACAATGTCCTGCACTACCTGACATCAGTATTCCCGGAAGTAATACCTGTACTTGACCGCAGATTGGCGCAAGCCTGGGAAGAAATGGGGTTTGATCCCGAACTGATCAGAACCTATGATAAACTGCCTAAACTATCCTTTGGAAACTGGGTAGGCGGGGACAGAGACGGCCACCCTTTTGTAACCAGTGAGGTAACCAGGGAAACATTGTATTTACTGAGGTTAAATGCCTTTGTGGTTATCCGAAGGAAATTAATAGAGCTGGCTGAAAATCTTAGCTTTAATTGTCACCTGAAATCAGCCGGTAAACCTCTTCAAAAAAGAATTGCTGAACTGGCAGAGGAGTTGGGAAGGAGTGAAGATATTCATAAAAACGGAAATGACAGAGAGGTATTTCGGTTTTATGTTAACCTCATAATGGATAAACTTCCGGTAGAAGTAGAAAGAGGATTAGCCGTTCGAATTCATGAGAAGCCATATAGTTATTCCAGGTCTAAAGAACTTATTCAGGACCTGGTGATATTACGCGATGCTTTACATGCTTATGGAGCAAAATCTATTGCAGCAGCTGATGTAAAAGATGTTATCAGGATAGTTCAGTCTTTGGGCTTCCACCTGGCACATTTGGATATTCGCCAAAATAGTAAGTTTCATGATAAAGCACTAGCTCAATTGTTAGATGCTGCCTTGATGGATGGTTCTAAGTTTTTAAACTATACCGAAGAAGAACGCATCAATTTTATAGATAAAGAGTTGTTATCTCCAAGGCCATTCACTCAACCTAAAATGAAATTGGGGGCAGAAGCAGAGGCCGTAGTTTCATGTTACCGGGTGGTGGCAGAGCATGTGGAAAAGTATGGTACTTCGGCCATCGGGGCGTTAATTGTTAGTATGACCCGAAATGTTTCCGACCTTTTATTAGTTTACTTGTTGGCTCGAGAAGCAGGCTTGGTAGTACAATCAGAAGAAGCGCTGGTATGTAAACTGCCTGTTGTTCCTTTGTTCGAAACCATAGAAGATCTTCAATTGAGTCCGGAAATACTGGATAAATTTCTCAGTCATCCGTTTACCAAAAGATCTATTGAATACCAGAGAAAGGAAAATGATGCATTACAAGGTGTGCAGCAAGTGATGATTGGTTATAGTGATAGTAATAAAGATGGTGGTATATTAGCCAGTCAATGGAATTTATATAGCGCGCAATCTAAGCTGGCTGAAGTAGGTAGAAAGCATAATATAAAGATTCGGTTTTTCCATGGCAAAGGAGGCTCTATAAGCCGTGGAGCAGGGCCAACTCAGTGGTTTATTAAAACACTTCCTCATTCCAGTATTAATGGCGACATGAGGCTTACCGAGCAGGGAGAGACAGTATCTCAAAAGTATGCTAATAAAATCAATGCAACTTATAATCTGGAACTACTGCTAGCAGGTACGGCAGGTTTTACCATACTTCATAAACATACCGCTAAGAAGAAAGATAAATTTGAGAAGTGGATGGAATACCTGGCTGAAGAAAGCAAAAGGTATTACATGGACCTTATTAATGCAAAAGACTTTATTCCTTTCTTTAGTCAGGCTACTCCTATAGATGTAATTGAAATGAGTAAGATTGGTTCAAGGCCATCCAGGAGAACCGGCAAGAGAACATTGAGTGACTTACGAGCTATACCATGGGTGTTTAGCTGGAGCCAGTCAAGGTTTAACATTACAAGCTGGTATGGAGTAGGTAGTACCTTGAAGAAGTTTAAAGAAGAATATCCGGAAGAGTTTGAAGAACTGAAGAAACAAACGCAAAAGGATACATTGATGCGTTATGTTCTTACGAATATAGATACAAGCCTTGCAGCAACGGATGAAACCATATTTACAGCTTATGCTTCCCTGGTAGAAGATGCAGAAGTCAGAGATAATATATTAGGTAAAATTTCAGCAGAGCTAAGTACCACCCGAAAGATGTTGGCTCAGGCATTTGATATGCCATTTGAAAAAAGAAGAACACATCATTATTATTCCAATATACTCAGAGCTGAGGCTTTGAATGATCTTCATTATAATCAGATTGCCTTATTGAAAAAGTGGAGGAAACTAAAAGCTGTACAACCCGACTCTGAAGAATCTAATGACTTATTGTTGCAATTGCTTCTAACTGTTAATGGTATTGCCAGTGCATTAAGAAATACAGGGTAAAATAAGGTTGGTTGATTTTTATAGTTAATGTCATTGGGTTAAGACTCTCTAAAGGAGATGTTTTAATCTCTTTTGTTGGTAGTTTGTTTTGTTTATAATACTAGTTGCAGCTATCCTGATAATAGGGGAGATTATGTCTTTTAAAAACAAAATGACACGATTGCGATGCACCGTGCCATTTTGTTTTTGCCTAAATAATTCAGGATTAAGCTAATGAAACTTTGATCGGTGGATAATGGAGACTATTCTTTAATAGTTATTATCAAAACTCACACTCATTTAATTCATGCAAGTAACGACCTTTCAGTGAATAAGGGAAATTGGCACTTTTTTCATTTTCAATTTCAATAGAAGCGTATGGCATAAAACTTAACTCTGTATTAAAAGCTCCTCCAAGGTTTTCATATCCCACAATAGCAAAGTATAAGTAACATTTATTGCTGCTTTCATTTTGCACAACTAGTAGTACCTTTACACTCTTGTCGGTAATATTCCCGTTTTTATTTCGGTTAAGTTCATAAGCATTGTCAGAAAAGAACGTGCTTAAAATTTTATAATCTTTTCCGTTTTTCTCAGTCAGATCATTAAACAAAAATGATTGTAGCTTTTTTGATTCTGCCTGATCGCTGAATGAATACTTGGGAAGGCTTTTTAGTTTTTTGGAAAGAGATCTTGCCTTACTGGCTTTTTCAGCAGCATCTTCTTTGGCTAGTTTTTCTTTATACGCTTCAATGT
>DATCKK010000041.1:0-2933 GCA_036562325.1 Cytophagaceae bacterium
CACTCCTTTTGGTTTGTTTTTTGAGCAACTTACCATTTCGGAGTCCCGATGGCTTTTCCTTTATGAAATTGCGAACTTAATTATACACTAGCAGGGAAAGAGGTGGGATGATGTTGCCATATCAGAAATTAACTTTGATGGCCTAGATGTACACTGTTTTGTTAAAGGAACACAGATTACTATGGCTGATGGTACAACGAAGCCTATTGAGAGGTTAAGAATCGGAGATCGAATTTTGACTTATAATATTACTATTTTTTGTAATTACTCTTTTTGCATTTTATGTGTTCTATGCCAAGGGAAGATTTTAATAGTATATTAATTGGAGCGATGAGAAGTGAGGAGAGTAAAGGGGAAGATGGATTATTGAGCCCGGCTTTGTGAAGCCGGGCTTTGCTTTTATATCCGTTATTTTTCGATTAAATATGACAAACCCAAGTTTGAGGGGGATATTTTATGAAGAAAAAATTTCTATTTTTACTACTTGTGCTCATCTTTTTTCTTTCAATACTCCAGTTTGCTTTGGCTGAAAGTATGGAAACATTGGAGGCGGGAGAGAGTCTGCAAGCCGCTTTGGAATCGATGAACCCCGAAGCTGAGCTTGTTCATTTACGTTCCATAAATCAACGAACATTTACAACGGAAAATGGCGGTAGAATTACTTTTATCTCTACGGAACCCTTGAATTATGTAACGGACGATGCGCAACTGCAACCGATTGATATAAATGTATCATCTGCAGATATAGATAAGTCCACTAGGACTCTGAGCATTGCCGCTAAGGGAGAGAATAAAGAGAATAAATATAAATATCATGCCCTGAAGAATTCAATTAAAGCTTGGTTTGCCCAAGAGTCCACCGGCGGAGTGAGGCTGGAGTACGATCAGAAAGCCATTGAATTCGTCTTGGATCATCAAAACGTGAGCAGAGCAAGGCTTGATAAAAATAAGGTCAAATATGAACAGGTCTTCACTGATTGTGACCTTGTTTATACCGTCCTGCCTGGTCGAGTAAAGGATGAGCTCATCTTTTATTCTATGCCCCAGACTCCGGTGATTAGTTACCGGCTGAAAATGGATGAAAAGTTAGTTCCCAGGAATGGTCCGGAGGGAACAGTAGAGTTGGTAGATGAAACGGGGAAAGCAGTATTTCAGTTATTACCGGCTTTCATGTACGAAAAAGACCATCCTGAGGTATCAAAAGCCGTGGAAACCAAGTTCCACTGGGGCCAAGATGAGCTATACTGCAGTATGATCCTGGATTTGAGCTGGTTGAAGGATAAAAAGCGCCGATATCCCATTATTGTAGACCCAATTGTCACACCTGCTCCTACCAGTAGCGGCAGAACTTCTCATCAAACTTTGATCCAATGTCCGGAAAATGGAAGAATTAAATGTCAAATTAGTCTGGACGGACCACATTGGCATGGAGATTTAAGCAGACATTACAAAGCCCATGTCTATTTTCGTGATAATACCACTGGTCAATATTTATTAGGAGAACACTATAGTACAGACAGTTATCATCCTGATCCTTATGAGGGAGATTTTATTGCAGGCCATGAGTATGAGTTGTACTTGTATGCCGGTGAGACTAGAAGAATTGATGGGAAAAGATATACGGGATACGCATGGGCTACTATTGAATATGGAAACGATGGTTTACTTTTTACCAATCCGCCTGATGGTGTCCATTTTACCGGTATCAGTAATCACGTTGTTTTAAAGAGTGTTTCCATAAAATACCCGCAAACTGTTACATATCGGTATATTCAGGAATCAGCTGATGCTAATCTACCGGCTTTTTTAAGTCCGTATTTTCGCATTAGTCCCGGACTGGTCATACCACCCCCTGCTTCCAAGATAGTAGAAGGCACGATCCTGCTCAACCCCGGGGAATATCAGTTTGAACTCAGCCCATCCAGGCGTCACCATTACCGGGTGGAATTGGAGTTTCCGGTGGGTACCACAGCGTATGAGAAGAAGATTGTCCTCCGGACCAATCCCGGCTCCATTGAATCCACTTTTATGCTACCTTCGACCGGTGATGTGTGTTTACAATATCGCGCCATTCGAAATGATCTGCCCGAAAGCAATAAGGCTTATCCCAGTATCATGCTCACCTCTGGTTCTGGTCATATCTTAGATCGAAAATTCCATCTCGATTACTATAACATCATCGAAGGTGGTTTAAAACTTGAATTGGAAAAAGAGAAACTCTATACTTTGACAGTCAGCCGGGGTCAGGGCAGCGTGAGCGGTTGGGGCAGCGTCAATTTGGACTTCTTTTACCCGAAGAATATCCCTTGTACAGTTAATACACTACAACTGATTGATCAGAATGGGAATCCGGTGGAGGGAGAATATGCCGCGTTTGATTACAGCCTACGGTTTTTATATCAGGATGATCCCGGGGAGAATCATACTCTCAAAGCTTATACACTTTATTTAGGTGACGTGGCGTATCCGGAAGTAGGCCTTAACGCCGGTAACGGCTGGATTACTATGCCCCATCGTATAAAAGATCTCGGACTTTATTCAGGAACTACATTTCAGTGTATGATAAAGGCTGACGATGGATTTGATCTATCCGAATCCAGCTTATGGAATTTTACGGTTGACGGGGCAGCGCCGGAGATCACCGCGTTTACCGGCGAAATAGATGATAAAAACTGTCTCCACCTGGTTTGTCAAGCCCGGGATGTACTGAGCGGAATCGATAATGCCGTAATCTCCTGGAAGGCGCAGGAACTAACAGGAGGAACCATTCCATGGATTGACGGGCAAAACTCATACTCTATTCCGGATTTGCCGGCCAATACCGAAGTGGAAGTCACTTTTTCCGTTACGGATAAAGTTGGGAATACCGCTTCCTTAACGAAAAGGTTTTATACCTATCCTGAACGGGCGGAATTGGTCGCACCAGTGCGGAT
>DATCKK010000046.1:0-1759 GCA_036562325.1 Cytophagaceae bacterium
GTATTACTGGGGAGACGTAGAGATAAACAATTTGTCGTTTCCAGTAATAGTTGGGGAAACTGTGGTCGGTGTTGTTAAGAGAGAAGATAAAGTTTTTAAAACGGCTGCCTTAAGCAAAAAGCTGAATATAGTCCTTCCTCCTGAGACATATCAGGAAATTAAGGAGCTGCGAGAAAAACTTTTAAACGTGTTGGGTCAGAAATACAGCTGGATCAATATTGTTGCACTGGAAAAAGATCAAGCCGAAATAAATGAGTTAAGGACGGCAATGTTAGGGAAAATTAGGGCGATACTGCATAATGAAGAACGGGAGGAAGCCAGTAAGCTCCAGAAAGGAAGCGAAGAGATTCTAGTAATTGATGGTGATTTAAGGAAAGATATTTTTGCAAATCTGCCAGGAACTATAGGTCTTGCCAAATCTTTCAGCTTAAAACCTGTTATAGTTGGATGGTCACATGATATACCGGTGCCTAAAGTGCTGAGATATTTGAAGAAAGGGCAGCGCACTTGCGTGTTCATCAAAGAAGACGCTTCTCAGTATAAATTCTGGTATATCCGTTTAAGAGATATAGACGAATGTGAGAATTACTGGCAAGGGATTGTGAAGGTAGAAGTTAATATAAAAAACTTGGATAAAGCAACTGCAGATTTCATCGATTATGTAAATCAAATTAGCAGGCTTATTTATGAAGAGCGCATCCCGTCTTCATTTCCTCAAAAGAGATGGGCATCTCATATATATCCTATTAGTATTGCAGAACGCTTGGCCAAGAACAGCTTGACATCCCCTCACGCTTTTAGGCAACTGTTAAAGATTTGAAAATAAACAAAATCATGAAATTTGCAAAGGGGGCAATATTTGATGAGTAATGTAATTGGGCGTGTGACGTCTACAAAAGACCAGCCTAGCAGTTCCAACACATTTTATTTTTGGGTAAAAGATGATGTAATAGTGAACCTATTCGATTTTGTATCCGTTGATAATGTTGCGAATACAAGGACTGTCGGGATTATAAAAGATTTATTTTTCCCAACCGAAGCGGAAGGCCATCTGACAAATTATATATCTTCAGATTTTGGCGATATCAACGCTATGCCGCCTTCCAATGTAGTCAGCAGTTGTATAGCCAAGGTAGATGTGTTAGGGAATACCGGTAAGACCTCAAAACTGACGAGATCGGGGAAAATATGCCTATGGTATCCTCCTAAGAACTTTGCTGAAGTTCGTCTTGCATCATCTAGCGAAATTGATGAGGTCCTGGGCACCTCCCTCATAAACCCTGGAGACGAAATTCCTGGCGGCTTTATAATCAATTCTAATGATCACATCAAACCAATTTACTATGACAAAAAGTACTTATTGGGACCGGAAGCGGGGCATTTAAATATATCGGGTATATCAGGACTTGCCACAAAGACTTCGTATGCTATGTTTTTGCTTTGGATGATATTTCAAAAGCAAGCAAACGATACATGCGCCATACTTTTTAACGTAAAGCAAAGGGATCTCCTCTATATAGACGAACCAGCTACAGACCTCGCCCATATAGACTATGAACTGTATAAGAGTCTGAATATAACGAATGTAGGACCTTTTGACAATGTAACTTATCTATTCCCCGCTGGTTTGCGTGACATCGATACTGTCTATGGTGGGTCCAAACAAAACGTAGAATTTTATTCATATCAATTTTTAGATGTCCACGATGAAATAAGTTTCTTGTTTTCAGATGTTTATGATCCTTCGTATACCCTGGCA
>DATCKK010000048.1:0-2072 GCA_036562325.1 Cytophagaceae bacterium
CTCCTGGAATAAGCAGTTCTACCTGCCCCTTTTAGCTGCAACTCCCAAACCTGTCCATTAGGAGCCTGCCATTCTCCGAGCGTTATGGCTCTTCCATCCCCCAATTGTCCTGCCCAGTTTCCAAACTGATGGCCCGCATAACAGGAAGCATAAGGATACATGGAAGGGGTCACCAGATTTCCTGCCAAAACTTTAACATCCTCTTCATTAGGATAAGCAATACCCAATTCATTGGCCAATGTCTCTGACCATCCTAAAAGCGCTGGATTACTTACAGGAGTCGGTATGGCTTTGCTATACAATACTCCCGGTGTTTGCCGGGGCTGTATGCTTCCCGAATGATCTCCATCAAAAGTTTGTACAAACTCTTTCCCAAACTCCTTTTTGCTCAGATTTTCCATATATCTGCTAAAATACATACTTTTTAATTAACAGTGAGGCCTAAATCATTTACTTACGCTGATAACATTTTTTACTGATTAATCATTTTAAATTTTAATCAGTTTCAGTGAGTTAACAAAAACTATTTATTTAACTAATAGTAAGCAGATTACATTTTAATATCTAATTATTGTAAATTCAACGGCAGTATTTAGCTATGTTTAGACACAGAGGTAAAAATAGGTCTTTTATTCACAACCGGCGCCTGGCCTCCCAATTATCCTTTATTGCCGGTTCGGTCAATATCTGCGGGATATTATCTATTAATACCCTCACTACTAATATTACAGGACATGTCGCATTTATGACCGAAGAATTGGTAAAAGAAAATTACCGTTCATCCATAATATTTTTCCTCTATTTACTTTGCTTTCTCCTGGGAGCATTCACTTCCAATATGTTTGTGGAAATTCTAATAAGGTATCG
Organism: Cytophagaceae bacterium; assembly: GCA_036562325.1. GTDB lineage: Bacteria > Bacteroidota > Bacteroidia > Cytophagales > Cytophagaceae > DATCKK01. The sequence continues at coordinate 868 of DATCKK010000048.1, forward strand.
CCCAAGATTGTATCATTCCATTCCCATATTACTTGAAATACTCATTCTGGCATTTGCAGGATTAGCAGGTGGTGAATTGCTGTCCGGACAATGGCTTGCCTGCATGCTGTTATTTGCTATGGGGTTACAAAACTCCCTTGTTACACAGGTCTCCAACTCTATTGTCCGAACTACTCACTTAACCGGACTTTTCACTGATTTAGGGATTGAACTATCGCAATTACTTTTTTATAAAGGAAGCAATTTAGTGAAGTTAAGACGCAGTATTAACCTTAGAATAACTATTATTTTCTTTTTTACTTTAGGAGGTGTATTAGCCGGGTATACTTTTCAGCTATTTGGCATAAAAACCCTGGCGTTAGTAGCCGGCTTACTTGTATTAACCTTATTTTACGACCTTATCAGGTTTCGCTATTACCTGATTCGAAGAAGGATCTTTTCGCGTTCAAAAAAATAAGGCTACTTCAATTAACCTGGCCAATATCATTTATTAATCCCCAAGGCCTCCCTTCTTCTGCATATTAGTATAAGTAATCAATGCAATAATATACAGGTGATATTTTGTTATAGAAGGGCAAATATTATCATCATGGTATAGTACTTTTAAAGAAAGAATGTATTGATAAGGCTTTATTTAATTCACCTAATTTTAAAATATTTTGGCCTCTCAAACGAGTTATAATTGTAAAAGATGATCGTCTAAATTTATAAAGAGTGAATAAAAAAATTCAACTAAGCATACTCGACCAATCACTGATACCCAAGGGAGGAAATGCCGTTCAGGCAATTAATGATACAATCACCATGGCTAAACTGGCTGAACAACTTGGCTATAAACGATTTTGGGTATCAGAACATCATAATTTAACTTCCGTTGCAGGCTCGGCCCCAGAAATACTTATAGCAAGAATTGCCAATGAAACCAATACGCTACGAATTGGTTCCGGCGGAGTCATGCTCCCTAACCACAGCGCCTTAAAAGTTGCCGAAAACTTCAGACTGCTGGAAGCTATGTATCCGGGAAGAATCGATCTGGGAATCGGGAGGGCTCCAGGCGGAGACAGAATTACAGCATCACAGCTGAACCCATCCAATGATTTCCATGAACAAAGCTATCTAAGACAACTAGATCACCTGCAAATATTTTTCAAAGATGAAGCAGGTACGGAATATGGAAAAATCATAGCCGTGCCCCAGGTTCCCAC
>DATCKK010000050.1:0-3407 GCA_036562325.1 Cytophagaceae bacterium
AGGTTGAAGGCCCTTTAATAGTTGGATCCTTAGGGGCACAATCCTCATCATCAACTACCCCGTCATTGTCATCATCATCATCTATACAATCAGGCTCACTGTCGCCATCTGTATCCAATGTGGTTTTGCCTGTCGAGCCTCCTACACACTCACCACAAACATCTATGGTTGCCGTTCCTCCCCATTCACCGTTACAATCCTGTTCACAAGGTTCTATACCTGTGGTTCCGCCAGAACATATGTTACAATTATCCAAAGTAGCTGTCCCGTTAGGTACACCGGCACAATCCAGGCAACTCTGCTCTGTTTTATTACAGCCACAATTACCGGGCTCTTGTTTATCAGGATCTGTAGGGCATTCATCGGTGTTGTTGGCGACATAGCCTTCCGGCTGAGTACAAGCAGTCTGACTTACATTGGGATCGCCAAAACCATCGCCATCAGCATCTGCATACCAGGTTGAAGGCCCTTTAATAGTTGGATCCTTAGGGGCACAATCCTCATCATCAACTACCCCGTCATTGTCATCATCATCATCTATACAATCAGGCTCACTGTCGCCATCTGTATCCAATGTGGTTTTGCCTGTAGTACCTCCTACACACTCGCCACAAACATCTATGGTTGCCGTTCCATTCAATTCTCCATTACAATCAAATCCGTATACATTAAAATTATCAAATGCCAATTGTGCATTAAACGCCCTGATACCGGCTTTACCACTGATAAACGGATCAGCATCAAAATAATCTATAACAGGAGTATCCATGTCATTAAGATATACTTTGATGTTGGCTTCTTTTACGACTACCCGTAGTTTATACCATTGTCCGGGTGTTAATGTCTGCGCTTTAAAGTTCAGGCCTTTCCAATCATAATTTTGCTTCCCTAATTGTATCCCTGTTGTTTGTAGCCCAACATAGTACCCTTGGTAAAAATCGGTTCCCAGTTGTGAGTTATTATTAGGCCCCCCGTTAGCTGGATTTTGAACTCTGAATATTAAACCTGCATTCCCTGCAGAAGGGCATTGCATGTCTACTTCAACAGCATAATCTGTCCAGCCAGTATGTCCAAGTGCTCGTTTTCCCCAACCATTGATTGTGGCAGTGCCGGACGAAGTCCCCCAACCACCATCTGAATAATTCCATGCTGTTGAATATCCCGAATTAAAATCATCAGAAGTATTCACTACATCAGCGGCTGCATTGAAACGAATGGTATAAAAATCAAACTCTCCTTCTACGGTTTCTACTTTTAACGTACGAAAACCAGCTGGTAAGTTAACATTCTTAATGGTATAGGTTTGCCAATTATCCCAACCACCGGTAGAAGGTAAGGAAACAATCCCTGACACATCTACTCCATCGCACCAGAAACGTACTTTAGCGCCTGTGAAAGTTGTTGCATACCTTAATCCTATATGGTATGCTCCGGCTGACTTTACATTTATATTATAATTATACCATTCTCCTGTAGAATTCCAACCTATATTATGGCCACCTTCCGGACAATCTCTTATATCCACATTATCATTTCTGTAAACCCCACCTGTATTGCCGCTGCTTACATCATGATATCCTACTCCTTCTCCACCTGAGTTATAATGCACTGCTTCGATAATACCTGGAACCGGTTTATAAAAATCAAAAATTCCACTTCCATTGCTTCTATTACTAAAGGCAGTATATCCAAAATCCGCATGATCGTTAAATGTAGTAACTCCTATTTTACCGGCATTTAACCCATTCACCTCCTTAGTTACTTTCAACATTCCATCTACATACACTTTAAACACGTTGTTATGCTTTTCAACTCTCAACGCATGCCACTTTTGATAATCCCATCCCGGAAGAAGCGGAACAGCCTGTACTCCGGTGGATACACCATTGATTTTGAAATCAACTTCTATTGTATTATCATAACTACTAAACACTGCGGATCCAAAATTATTTTCATCCACATAGCTGAACACTGCTCCAAACCTTGCATTATTTCCCCCTCTTCCCATTTCTTTCATGTTAAACTCAGCTGTATAATTATCGGCAGTTATCTCTGAAGAAACCTGGCGATACCATTGCGAGGTGCCGGTTTGATCCTGCCACATCAATTCCTGATTGTAAATTCCCCAATGACCTCCATTGACATTAGTCCAGGAAGCACCAATAGTTGTTCTGTCAAAACGGTCGTAAAAGGTAGGCAGTGCAGGTGCTGGCTGTGCCCAGTTGGTTGGGCCATAGATTACCATCTTTGTTCCATTGAATCCATGAGGATCAAAATTAAGTTTTCTGCTTGGGCCCACAGCTCCCGGCCCAAGTAAGTTATGATAAGCTATGTACCAGGTATCCAGATCCGGGCCTTGTACACTTCCACTATGTCCCAATCCGAAAAAACTTCCTTCGGAATTTAAGATCACAGGATTATTGCTTCCCGCAGTGTAAGGGCCAAGTGGTGAGGTACTGGTAGCATACGCTACTCTGTAACCAGGACTAAAAACATGGTTACCGGTGTATGTAATATAATATAAACCATTTCTCTTAAAGATAAGAGAACCTTCCGTCCAGTCATTTAATGAAGCATTTAATTGCTGACTTGGGCCATCTATGTTAAGAGGACTACTCATGGATCTACCCTGAATGGAAGGATTACCGGCATATGTAAAATATAGTTTTCCATCATCATCAATCAATACATTCCCATCAATAGTAAGTCCCAGATTGTCTGTTCGCACCTCAAACGGTCCAGTTGGGCTTTCGCTGGATAGTATGTAGTGCCCGTCACCCGCAGGTGATGTATACATGTAAAAAACACCATTGTAATAAATCACTTCAGGAGCATAGGCCCCTTTGGTAATAGGATCAGTAGCACATAATCCCTCATAATTCCATGTAGTAAGATCCCAACTACTCCAAACTTTTATTCCTGTCATATCATCACGGGTACTGCAATACAAATAATATTTCCCTCTGTATTTAAGAATATAGGGATCTCCTACACCATAGTTTGGCCATTCATCAGGCAAGGTACGTGGATTAGTAACCTGACCAATTACAAGAGTTTGAAACAAAATCAAATAAAAAAATAAGATAATAAACTTGAGCTTTGATAATTGTATTTTTTTAATCATAGACAATAAGTTAGGTTAAGGGTTGTATAATTATTTCATTGGCAAAGCCTATTGTGATCACTATTCTTAAAATTTGATTAGCAAGTTGTACTGGCTTAAGTTGTTACAGGAATAATCAGTCTCTGATCCGCATAAATCACATCTCATATTGAATTATTCAATTGGCAAAATAAAAATCAGGGCAGGAATTGCAACAAATAGATATCGACAAAATCTGTACACCAGGGATATTAATAAAATCGGCCTTAATGGCTGAAACAACCAAATATTTAATAATAAATAA
>DATCKK010000054.1:0-7312 GCA_036562325.1 Cytophagaceae bacterium
CTCAAAGGAATATTATCTCCGGAAACGGTAAAGACGGCCTGTATTTATATCAGACAAGCTCCAACAATACCATACTCAATAATTATATCGGAGTAGACATCACCGGAACAACTGCTTTGTCTAATGGCTACAGTGGCATTGTGATAAATATGCCGCAGAATAATCAGATAGGAAACGGAACAGAAGAAGGTAGAAACATTATTTCCGGAAATTTACACCGGGGGATTTATATAACCGGAGGTGCTCGCCATACCAAAATTCAGGGTAATTACATAGGAACGGATGTTACAGGCACGGTGAATATCGGTAACACCTATGCAGGAGTTGAGATCCTGGGTGGTTCTAAACATACCATTATTGGTACTGATAGTGACGGAATAAACGATGAAAACGAAGGCAACCTTATCTCCTGTAATGATTTCAGAGGGGGGGCAGTGACCGGCGCAAACTCCAACGTCTTAATCCGGGACAATGGCGCGGACAGTAATTATGTAGCCGGTAACCTGATAGGTACTGACAAAACAGGAATGGCATTGTTGCCCAACTGCGGAGTTCGGGGAATTCAGGTTCTGGGAGGTACAGCCAATAGGTGATCGGGGGAAGATCTGTGTATGCCCGTAATATAGTAGGAGGAATGACTCATATAGGTGTAGAGCTGGATTACCATGGTGGAGATACCGTAATGAATAATTATATAGGTACTAATAAAACCGGTACAGCCGCCCTAAAAAACAGAGTCGGGCTTATGCTTTATGTGAATGCCAATAACCATGTCATAGGTACGAACGGCGATGGAGTTGACGATCATTTGGAAGGCAACCTTATATCTGGCAACCAGGTGGGTATGGAAATTTATGGAAGCCACAACAACAAGATCAGTGGTAATCTGATAGGAACCGACTTTTCCGGCCTGAATGCACTACCTAATGAAAACAACGGCTTTGTCAATAACAATTCCAATAATAATATTATTGGCGGATCACTAGCAGCCGAGCGTAACATTATTTCAGGAAATCTTCATAATGGAATAGCTATATATGGCAGCAGTTCGAATAATAAAGTATACAACAACTTCATAGGTACTAACATCAACGGTACAGGAGCCTTGGGAAACGGACATAGCGGCATACTCCTCGAAGGAGCCAACAACTTTATCGGCAATGGCGATCCGGCAAACCGAAACATTATATCAGGTAATCTGAGAGACGGTATTTATATAACAGGAGGAGGAACTACCGGTAATAAAATCCAGGGTAACATTATAGGAACAGATATTACAGGGATGCAGGATTTAGGTAACGTATGGTCAGGTATCCATTTTGTTAATAGTGCCAATAACAATATCATTGGTAGCGATGAAGACGGCTCCGACGATATTAATGAAGGGAATTTAATCTGTTGTAATTGCAGAGAAGGTAGTGCCATAAATCCCACCAATGCAAACATATTATTGAATAGCAGTAGTGGAAATAGCAATATTATCAGAGGCAACATGATTGGTACCGACATCACGGGAAAAGCGGTAATCGGGCCTGATGGCGGTGCCAGAGGTATACAACTCCGGGGCGGTACCGGTACTATTATCGGAGGCCACACTCCTACCGCAAGAAATATTATTTCAGGCCATAAGCATCTTGGGATAGAAGTACTTAATCTTACTCAGGCAGCTATTATACAAGGCAACTATATAGGTACAGACATCGACGGGCTTTCAGCCTTAGGAAACACCAATGGGGGAATCTCATTATCAAACTCTCATGAAACATTGATAGGTACCGATGAAGATGGAGTTAATGATCATCTGGAAGGCAATGTTATTTCTGCTAATGGAATAGGGGTAAGTATTAATTCCGGCTCTAATCGAAACAGGGTAGCCGGAAATTTAATTGGCACAGATGTAACCGGAAACACAGCATTAGGTAATACATTTTCCGGTGTTGAAATCAGAACCGGAGACGAAAACCATATAGGAGGCACTACCACAGCAGGCCGAAATATCATATCCGGGAATACTACCCAGGGAATCTTATTCGGAGCAACTACCAACAACAACCAGGTATATAATAACTTTATTGGGTTAAGCAAGGACAGTACTTCTGCCCTGCCCAATGGTTCAGATGGAATTCGCTTTACCGACGATGCAGTGGGTAACGTAATAGGCGGAGCTACCGAAAATCTGGGTAATGTTATCGCCTATAACCAGGGAGATGGTATCAACGTGGTAAGCGGAACTCAAAACGCATTCAGGAAAAATATATATTATGAAAACGATGGTTTGGCTATTGACCTGAATAATGATGGCGTCACCACCAATGACCTGTCAGATGCAGACACCGGGCCTAACAATCTTCAGAATTTCCCATTTATCCTTACAGTTGACATTAATGCCTCTTCGGTAGATATAAGTGGAATAATGTATAGTGAAGCTTCGCAAAGCTACGAACTCGACTTTTATGCCAATAGTATTCCTGACCCTTCCGGACATGGGGAAGGCATGGTATACCTGGGTACAACCACGGTTACTACAGATGCTTCCGGAATAGCCAGTTATTCTGTTACATTTAATAAAACCATTCCGGCTAATTATTTTATCTCAGCTACCGCCACAGACCCTTTAAATAACACTTCTGAATTTTCAGGCGGATACGGAGATCCGCTACCGGTAACCCTTTTAAAGTTTGAGGTATTTACCCAAAATAATTTAATTAAGCTTCAATGGATGGTAGCTCAGGAGAGAAATTTATCCAGATATGTTATATACACATCTGTTAACGGTATAGATTTCGATTCCATTGGTTATGTCATAGCTAACGGAAGTTCTGTTTATCAGTTCAGTATCTCTGACAACTTCACGCCTGTTAGTTATTACAAATTAAAAATAGTAGATGAAGATGGCTCTTACATATACAGCCCTGTAAGAAGCTTACAACATAACCGCCAACTTATCGGTGCTTCCTTATTCCCTAATCCGGTCAAAGATATAGTATATGTACGCCTGCCTGAATACGAGCAGGAAGAACTGATGATTGAAATAATTAATTCATCAGGAATAATCGTTCATCAGGACAAATATCATCCTTCCAACAGAATAGTACCAATTCCTGTTAACGATTTACAGGAGGGTATTTATAAATTACTTGTAAAAACAAGTGAGCAAACTCGTGTATTATCTCTCCATATTCAATAATGCGAAAAGTAGTGTTTAAGACAAATAAACAATTAATCTATAATAGAGCAGCGATTGCTGCTCTATTGCTTTTCTGTATAAGATAAACCCGATTTTCACCTCCGTTAACACTCTTTTAAATCAAATTTAGCTTTAATCAACTTTTGTTTCTTAGATCATCCTAATCTAATATCTCCTTGGGGAAATTGTCTATATTTGATATAATTAAATATATTGAATAACTCTTCGCGTTACCCATGACTTTAAAAGATCTTTCTTATTTGCGGTTAAGCAACCAATTAATCCATAATTCGCCTTTCTCCCGGCCATTGGAAGTAGTCGAATGGATGGGAGCCATACAGGCCCAGGACTATGCCATGTCTAAATGGGCAATTGGAATAAGGTCCAATACCTCCACGGAAGAGGTTATCCAATCAGCCATAGATGCAGGGCAAATCGTAAGGACACATGTGCTAAGGCCAACCTGGCATCTTGTTTCATCAAAAAATATTTCATGGATGCTGCAATTAACAGCGCCCAGAATTAAAGCTTCCATGAAATCAAGACACAAAGAACTGGAATTGGATGATGCACTGCTTACCAAATGTAAAAAGATAATAGCAAAAGCATTAGAAGGCAATAATCATCTCACCCGTGATGAGTTGATGTCGAAGCTTAAAGCAGCCAAAATTTCTACGGACGGACAAAGAGCTGCGCACATTATGTTTATCGCCGAGCTGGACCGGCTGGTTTGTAATGGCAAGATGAAAGGTAAAGAACATACTTACGCTTTATTTGAAGAAAGAATTACCCATTCCTTATCTTATTCCGAAGAAGAAGCCTTAGCCAGGCTGGCAGAGCTTTATTTTACCAGTCATGGCCCTGCCACTATTCCCGATTTTTCCTGGTGGTCAGGACTCAATCTCACCGATGCGAGAAAAGGGCTGGAAATGGTAAAATCGCAGTTTAAAGCAATAACCATAAACGAACAAGCCCATTACTACTCCGAAAAACTGGAATCTAAGATAATCCAAAAGCCTTCCGTATTCTTGTTACCGGCCTATGATGAGTTTTTGATAAGCTATAAAGACAGAAGCGCCTCCCTTGCCCCAGATCATCAAAAAAAGACGATCTCCAATAATGGTATATTTTATCCGGTAATAGTCGTAAACGGCCAGGTAGAAGCTCTATGGAAACGTACCATTAAAAAAGATAAAGTAGTGATTGAAATAAAACCTTTACCTGCTAAAGAAAACAGCATTACCCTATCCATACAAAAAGCTATTAACCAGGCAGCCGAACACTACAAATACTTCTTAAAGTCAGTGAACAGCATACAGATCAATTATCAATAAAGAATAATTTTAATTCTTGCATTTAATGCTTACTGTCTGTTGCTTTTTAACTGTTCATTGTCAACTGTTCGTTCTTCTCTGCCAACTGCTTATCCTTAGGCTTTATAATCAACCTTAACGACTGATCGTAAGTGATATAATTCCAAAACCAGTTGATAAAAATAAGCAGGCGGTTTTTAACCCCCACTATAGACATAAGATGTACGAACATCCATACCATCCAGGCAATTAAACCCTGAAATTTAATGAATGGCAGGTCAACTACTGCCAGATTTCTTCCTACAGTAGCCATGGATCCAAGATCTTTATAACTGAACGGTTTAAGCTCTTTTCCTTCCTGCAAACGAACAAGGTTTTTAGCAAGATTCTGCGCTTGTTGCAGGGCTGGTTGTGCTACCTGAGGGTGGCCATTCGGATACTTCTCCTCGGCCATAATTGCCTGGTCACCGATAGCAAACACATTGGTAAATCCTTCTATTCTGTTAAACCGGTCTACCATAATTCTTCCGCTCTTATGAATTACTGATTCAGGTATTCCCTTCATACGATTAGCCCTGACCCCCGCAGCCCAGATCAATGTTTTACTTTCAATTGTATTGCCATCGCTCAGGTAAATAGTATTTCCATCAAAGTCCTTTACCCCTACCCCCGTTCGTACATCCACCCCCAGATTTTTAAGATACTGAGTTGCTTTTTGAGAAGCTATCTCAGACATCGGAGCCAATACTTTAGGGCCTGCTTCTATCAGATATATATTCATATCTGAAAAATCAAGGTCAGGGAAATCTTTAGGTAATACGGTCTTTTTCATTTCCGCTAACGTACCCGACACTTCTACACCGGTAGGCCCTCCTCCTACTACCACTATATTCATCAGTCTCAGCTTCTCAACCGGATCCCCGACCGATAAAGCATCTTCCAGGTTTTGAAGAATATTATTGCGTAAAGCCAATGCTTCACTTACTGACTTCATGGGCATAGCCTTTTCCATAATAGACTTCATGCCATAGTAATTGGTATCTGCCCCCATAGCCAATACCAGATAATCATATTTTAATGTACCAAGCCCGGTGGTTAATATACTGGCTGTGGTATCTACTGATATAACTTCTGTTATCCTTATGTGCACGTTGGAATAAGACTGAAATACTTTCCTCAATGGAAATGAAATGGCACTTGGCTCTAATCCCGCAGTAGCCACCTGATAGAACAAAGGTTGAAATTGGTGATAGTTATTTTTATCAATAAGAACCACCTGGAATTTTTCAGAAGATAGTTTTCTTGCCAGTGCAAGCCCTCCAAAACCAGCACCCACTATCACCACTCGCTTATGCTTACTGTCGGGAATTTGTATATTCATAGTTGTAGAGTTTAGAAGAAAAATATGGGATTATTTCACCTTTGAAGTAATCAATTTACTTAATCTATTTAACGAAATAAAAAGTATTTAAAGATAAAATTTCAGGCTTTTTTACACTGCCATTTATCATGGCATAATCCAATAAAATTCAGGACTTTTCAAATAAACTTACACACTTCGCCCAATCTTTAATAACCAGCCAGGAAGCAGATATAATAGAAGAATAATAGAGTTATGAGTAAAAATAGGTAATTCCCAAAGACTCACTAAAGACAATCATTTCTCAACCAATTCCTATTCCCAATAAACCACCGGCAAAAAATAAAAATTCCTGAAATACACCCTTGCTATCCGGGTGGTATTTCAGGAGTTACTTAAATAAGCCTTTATTACTCGCCTTCTTTAATTAACTTAATAATTTTCTGTTCATTGCCCTGAATAACTTTTAATATATAAACACCCACCTCCCAGTTACTACCTATGGCAATAGTATGCACATCTGCGTTTAATGAATGGTATTCAATCTCGTGCCCCAACAGGTTAAAGACAGATAATTCTGACTCCATATCAAAAGCATTCACAAGCTGAACAGTAAAATAATCAATGGATGAATTCGGATAAACTACAACATCCCAACTACTTGAAAAATCTATAAACCTGATATCCGTAAAATGATTTTGTCCATCGCTGTCCACCTGGCGGATGCGATAATAGTTGTGTCCCTTTAATGGATCGGCATCTATGAACTGATACTTATTTTGTCCCCCCTTAACTGTAGCATTAACCACTCCGATAGATTGGAACTGTACTCCATCGAAACTTCTTTCAACAGAAAAATAAGCCACATTAACTTCATTGGCCGTCCCCCAGTCCAAGATAGCTTTATCGCCAAGAAATTTATTGGCATTAAAATACAGCCAATCCACAGGAAGTGGAATACACCCCGCCCGGACATTCACTGTATTGGTCTTTACTTTACAAAATGGACTTGATGTCATTTCAATAGTTGCTTCATAGTTTGTATTGACAACCGGGCTGGCAATGGTAGTTTGGCTTCCGGGTGAGGCAAGCCCTGCAGCCGGGCTCCAGGAGTAAGTAACCGAATAAGGCAATGCACATGTAGCCGTTACATTAATCACCGTCTTCTCCATTGATACCTGACCTCCGGGATGAGATTCACTGGCAGTGCCAACAATGGCCATCGCATTGTCTTTTAAAGTAATCGTTGACGGGCCAAAGTACCAACTGTTATTCACACTGAACTTTACTTCTATAGAAGTTCCAAGCGGGATATCAAAAGCAACGTTATTTTGTGAACCAAGAATAGGGCTACCTATAAGGGCACCATTGGAAAACACTTTAGCCGATACATCATTGTTTCCTGAAAACCCTCCGCTGGTGGAAACATAATACCTACAGGTAACCGAGTTA
>DATCKK010000060.1:0-2978 GCA_036562325.1 Cytophagaceae bacterium
GGAATTTTTACGGCGAATTCCACGGCTTCCCCGCTGCCGGGCCTCACCCTCACGTTCTTCTCATACTGGCCTGGCACCAGTATGTCTTCTATTATCGCCTCCAGCTGGACTTCGCCAAGGATCCCCCTGGTCTTTATGTTGGAAAGCACTTTCTTCAGGTCACCAACGTCGTTCACCAGGCTCTGGACTTCGCCAAGGCCGCTGTGGACCTGCTCCAGCCTCTCGCTCACTAACTTGAAGGATTCGGATATCCTGGCGTTGAGCGTTGACTGGAGTTTTTCGTCGACCGTCTGCCTCATCTGTTCAAGCTTGCTGTTGTTCTCGTCCTGGATTTCCTTTAGCTTCGCTTCTATCGTATCTCTCATCCTGTTTAGCCTTTCTTCGGTCTTGTCGGCAAGCGATGATACGGTGTCCGAAAAATTCTTTATTAGATTCTGCTGGGATATTCCCATCTCGCTTATATTTTTGGTTATCGTGCTGTTCATCTCGCTTATGTTCGTTGTAATCATATTGGCTAAGTTCGCCACAAGATTCGTCATCTCTTCCTTGCTCGATTTCATCCCATCCTTTATAAGACTTTCCAGCTGCTTCTGATTGTCCTCAAGCCCCGTTAGGAATTTTATTAGTTCCGGATCTTCTCTGCGCTTCGTTACCGCCACATATATAGCAATTTGCAAAAGTGCAATAATCACAAGAAAAATATATGGCAATAAAGACGTACCCTGCAATTTCAGTCCCCCCTATCGTTATTTCGTACTTTCTTAATTCTATGGCGAACAAAGTTTTCCTGCTTAGAAAGTTTATATGTTCAGAGAAAAAATAACCACTTTCATAGCAGAGAGGAGTTTCTATATCAATCCAAACAATAGCAAGGATGGCATGTTTCCCCTTTGTGAGTTTTTCTTTCCTAATTGTAAATTTGCCCCAGATTACTGAAAAGTTCTTCTTCATTACTCCTTATAGGAACGATAAAAACTAAACTATGATGTTTATTGCACTCTGCAAATATCAGAAGCTGTTTTCCTTCCTTATAGGAACGATAAAAACGATGAACGAATTGGAGGTTTTCCAAAATTGTAATGTGCCATAGTTTCGTTCAATAGCTTTTTTCTTGGTAGGTTATCCCAGGGCAACGAAGAAATGTCAAAAAGTAAAGAAACGTAATTAGAAAGCTGATCCAAAACGACCAAAGGCATGGAACCATTGCAGGATGATAAAGGCAGCGATAAAACTTTAAAAGCTTCCTAATTCATTTCCATACTCTCTCCAATTTAAAAATTTCTTGAATATAACCCATAACGGATATAGGTGAATGAATAATCTGATAAAAAAGCAAATAAAATGTATACCCAATTCTATTTCGGCGAACTCGCAATCCTAGTGCATCAAATATATTTTTTTGAAAAGAATACATAATTACAGTCACTAATACATTCAAAGGTAAAACTAACAGTGTATAGGGACCTACAATGTAATATTTCCCAAAGAACGCCAATACAAGTCCTGGTATCCAAAATATAGTGAATGCTAGATCTATTAATGGTATCAAAATATCTATTCCCAGCAAAAAGATGGCCAAAAACCTCTCCTGTTTCCACGGCCCCGCTTTTTTTAAACCTTCAAACATCCCTCTAGCCCATCGACTCTTCTGCCTCGTAAAGTGTTTAAATCTATTTGGAACTTCTGTAAAAGCTATAGCTAAGGGTTCAAAGAAGACCCTATATCCTTTTTCGAAAAATTTCCATGTCAACACAATGTCCTCGCCTATCACATCATCCCAACCGCCTACTTCTCTTACCACATCTGTCTTGTATAGACTAAAGGCCCCTTGTGCAACAAGAGTTCCCTGATATAGTCCTTGCATTCTTTTCAGAGAAGCTATGCCCAAAAAGTAGTCCCATTCCTGCATCCTAGTCAGTATGTTGTCTCTGCTATTTCTCGCAAGTACGTGTCCCGCTACAGCACAGACATCTGAAGGCGAACTTAATATTCTTGCCACTATATTATTCACAGCTTTTTTATGTAGTAGTGTATCAGCATCCAAAGTCATAAAATATTCAGTTTTTATAGCTTTTAGGCCAGTGTTCAGAGCATAGCTTTTCCCAGCTTTAGGCTCGAACAGGAATGTACAGTTTAATCCGTACTCACTTGCTGCTTTTTTGGCAGCCTCTGACGTCCCGTCGGTAGAATTATTATCTACGATAATTACGTCTATTTTCCCATTGTAATCCTGATTTGCTATATATTTCAGAGTATTTCCAATTTTCGCTGCTTCATTCCTTGCTGCTATTAGAATTGTTACATGCAAATCAGGGTTCTTCTCTTTGAATGGAGGCTGTCTATCCAAAAGCAGGCTGACTGCAACAAAAGCTACAAGATATCCAGGAATATATGCTATAAAAGCTATTATAAACACAGCCAAAGGTAGCCCAACAACACTGCTTAAATCTTTCAGCCAGGGTATAGATATTCTAATTGAAAATATCATCCAGGCAAATGCAATTGACTGTGCGATAAAAAATTTGTAAATAACGGGGATATATACAGTTTTATAGCTGGGAGGTAATTTTGTTTCGGTATTTAGTCTTGTTTCCATGGACTTGTCTCCCTCAGGGGTAGAATGAAGTATTGTTGCATCAGTCTTAAAATAAAGAAGAACATATGGAAATAAAAGTTAGCAATCCAATATGATTTTCTCGTCGGCAAGCCAATCCCGAAGTAGATTCGCCAGTTCATCGGATATCCCCTAAAACCCTGAGATATTTATCGCTCCGCCGTTAGCTTCAATACTCGCCAACATGATGTATTCCAGCTGCTCACTTAGATATTTATCGCGTATGGAGACTTTACGATACTCCATCCCTTCAAGGTTCGGACGTCCAGCTGGCAGGGTTGCCCTGCAATTGCTGACATTAATAACCCAAAATATATCCGAGAACTCCAACAATTCATCGAATACCGTGTAGTGAGCAGTAGGG
>DATCKK010000076.1:0-6194 GCA_036562325.1 Cytophagaceae bacterium
AGGAAGGACTTTTTATTGCATTATTAAACCTGTACCATAATCCATCTCCCGGATCTATGTAGCTTCCTTCTTTAACCGGATCTTTGGCACTGGCATGTTCCGGATACATATCATTGATGTAAATTCGTTCCATTAGTTTGCGAAGCTCTCCCCAGTTTAAAGGAATGCTATGTTTACCTGTCTGGCCGGGTGTCTCTTTAAATGCCTCAATACTTAGGTTTTTGAAATAGGGTTGAATATCTATTTTATACGATTTTTTTCCGGGTTCTACTTTTCGGTACCGGATTTTTAACGGGAGTTCTTTACCTGATACTTCGTATACTGCCTGAACCAATTCCTGCATTAAGTAGGTCCATGATTGAATGTCTTTAGGTACTCCGTATACCGATGTGTCTTCTGTAAAAATTTTCACGGCAAGTTCTTCGCCGGATATATCGCTTTGGGTATTTATTTGAGCGGTTTCAGCTTGTTTTTCGATCCGTTGTTTCCAAACTTTATCCAGGGAGCCTTCCCATGAAAAATCATCATTCAAAGTAAATCCTTCAGCCAGAATTTCTTCTTCCGTAAGCTCTTCTCTTTCCAAATATTTTAAATTCAGCTTAACATTTAAATAGTTATCTTCGTTATACGTTTTGATATGAAAACTATGAGTATATGGAGGAACTAAATCTGCTGAATTATAAATTATTTCAACCGAAATAATTTTTTTCATAAGGATGTTTTTTTTTATTTTTAATGCAAATCTAGTTAAATTAATTAATGAAAGCTTTAAAAAATGGAATTGCTGAGGCAGTTCTGGATGAAACAGGAATTAAACTTTCTCCTAATGATATAACTATAAACAATCAGGGAGAATCACTTGAAATTAAATTTTGGGATTCAGAAGTGTTAACTCTGGATATTGAGGATGGAACTGATATCGACGATGATGATTTTATAGAAAATACCGTCAGTGATCTTTTTGATGAGTATTATGATCTGCGGGAAAAATTAATTGAATTAAAAATAGAAGGCCTTAATAACTCTTACCTTCCGACCATAAAACAAAATCTTGCCAAAGCGTTGGAAGAAAAAAAGATTGAGCGAAAAATCCTAAAGGCAATTGATTTTGAATTTATAGAGTCGCCTCTATCCAAGCCAGGAGAAGAATGGGATTTTCCTGCATTGGCTCTAAGGGTTACTGATTTTGAAGAACTGGAATACTACCACCCAATCAATGTTTATCAGAATCCCTTCTCTGTAGATTGTGATTCGGTGGCTGAAGGGGTAGTGAAAAAGATCAGGGGAAAAATTTAATCCTTTTGTGATAAAGAAAAATTGAAATCCTTTTCTGTATTTAATTTAAAACAGGAAAGGATTTTTTTTTGAGACATATCGAAATTTCTGACATTAAATAGCTAACCACTTTAATGAAAATGGATGCAGTGAAACAGAATGATGTTATATCAATGATACTCGACGGACTGGCCGACAGAGGTTTTGCTATAGCGGATCAATTTCTTCCGGACTCAATTCTTGAAAACTTATTTGAGGAACAAAAACTATTGTTGGAAGAGGGAAGATTTAAGGAGGCAGGCATAGGCAGAGGAAGTGAGCATTCTGTCAGGCAGGAAATTCGGGGAGATAAAATACTATGGTTTGATCCGGAAAACCTATCTCCATTTCAGGAAATTTATCTTTTCAAATTATACGATTTGAAGTCTCGCATAACCGCTGATTTTTTCCTAAGCCTTAACGATATTGAATGTCATTTTGCTGTCTATCCGGTAGGAAGTTTATACAAAAGGCACTTAGATCAGTTTAAAGGTGTAGGAGCAAGGCAAATATCATGTATATTGTATTTGAATAAAGATTGGAAGGAAGAAGATGGAGGCAGTTTGCGAATATATTATGATGTGGAAGACCGGGAAAAATATATAGATGTACTTCCGCAATGGGGACGATTTGTATGTTTCCGTAGTGCCGATATATATCATGAAGTACTTAAGACGAATAGAGAAAGATATAGTATCACTGCCTGGATGAGGAAATAGTAACAGGACAGGTATAATGATAAATTGGTTAATATTTAATATTTAACCTGGTTTTATTTGTATTGATTAAAATAGAAAATAAAGATGAGTTATGAGAATAAATTAATACTGGAACAGCTTGACTTTTCAGGTGGGAGTGATTCATGGTTCAACTTCTGGAGAATATATTTTGATTGGGATGGAGAAGGTAACACGGATCCTAAGCTCAGGAAGCAATTTTTTGAAGAGATGATTCTTTTTTATCAGGAATTGAAGTTACAGTTGAAAGGATATTCAAAGCCATATCAGTTATGGATTCAGGTGCATGAGCAAGATAGTTCGCAAAATGCAGTTTATCTTCATACCCCCAATCCTGAAGATAATAATTTCCCATTCAGGTTAGCAACTATAGTTCCACTTCAAGGGCTGTCGAAAGAAACTGAATGGTTAATTAATAAAGCCGGTTTGAAAGCAGCTATGGTGAAAGAGTCGAACCAAACAGTAATATACTTATATGACAATGAAAAGGGAGAAGCACTAATTTAGCGTGTATCATATACAAAGGTTATGACTGCGTTGAAGTTTATCAGTTATTTGCTCAACTTGTATACTACGCCTGTATTGCCTGCAGGGCCGGGGTTATTGCTGGTAAGCAGATAAATTTCTCCTGATTGATCTTGCCCGAATCCTAATAGATAATGGCCTAACTGTCCATTGTCTTTGTTGTTAAAACCTATTCTTTCATAACTCCATGTGCCATTTTCTATTGGAAAAGTTTTGAATACTGCCCCCGATGGTATATCAAGTTCTCTGCTCCAGACACCAAAAAGATATTGTCCGTTGAGTTCTGGTAAAGCTTTACCACGATAGACATAGCCCCCAATAATGGCAAGGCCAATCCCTCCAATCTGATGAGCATTTTTTAATTCCATTACCGGCATTTGAAGTACATTACCCATACTGTCTGTTTTGGGACAGGAAGCAGGAGAGCTTTCAGGGTTTTCGGTGCTAAAACAATGAGCTCCTTCCATTACATTCCAACCGTAATTACCCCCTTTGATAACCGTATTTATTTCTTCCCAAAGTTCTTGTCCTGTATCTGTAACAATTAACAAGTGGTTGCCTTGTTTATCAAAAGAGAAACGGTAAGGGTTATGGAATCCGAATGCATAGATTTCGTCCATTCCCGGTTTATCTACAAAGGGATTATCAGGTGGGATAGCATAAGGCTTTATACTGTTTACGTCTATTCGTAGAATACTTCCTAACAGGTTTTTTTCTATGTTTTGTCCATTACCTCCCTGGTTGGGTTTATACCAGTCTTCTTCGTGGCCCAAACCTTTATCGTCTCTTGCCCCACCATCTCCTAAGGATAGATACAGATAGTTATCCGTTGGGCCGAAAGCAATGGAGCCTCCGTTGTTATTGGCCTGTGGCTGATCTATAGAAAGTAATCTTTGTTCTGAATTCACATCGGCTTTATCCGGATTACCAGAGACTCTAAACTCAGACAGATAGGCAGTATGATTCCATTCCGGATCGGCATCCGGCCTTAACGGAGCACTATAGTAAATGAAAAATCTCCCGTTGGAAGCATAGTCCGGATGGAATGCGAACCCTAATAACCCTCTTTCATCGTATCCGGAGTTTAGAGGTATTAACTTGTTTTTAATATCCAGAAATGGTTCTTCCAATAATTTGCCTTCCGGATTTATAATCCTTATTACTCCTGTCTGATCGACAATAAATAATCTTTTGCTACCGTCTGGCGGCTCGGATAAAGCAACCGGAGAAGTAAGCCCTTCTGCAATAATTTGAAGATCGAATTGTTGTCCTTCAATTATGAACTCATCTTCCAATTCATCATTATTATTGTTCCGGCAGGCACTAGTTATAAAGAGTAGTATAGGGATTAAAATTAGGGCTGATATGAAAAAGGTTAACTTTTGTTTCATTTACTTCATATTTTTCACGTCCAACAATACTAGAAACAAATGTGAGCAGCAGTATCAATAAGATACATGAATACTATTTGAGCTCTCCGGCCTTAGCCGTCATTTGAAAATTTAACCAGTGGAAAAATGAAATTGTTTTTTGTGAAATTGTTTACCAAAAGAACAGGGAAATTTGTTTTGTTAAGTGATTTTTGTAACAAATCCGGTGGTCTCTATTAGAGTAAATCATCAGACAGGTGGTGAAAAATACATAATGAATAAATATAGATAAATACCTAAACAAAAGTGAAACGGACTTGTTAATTGTTTAAATCTGGTTGGGGTGTTGGATAAAGTTTGGTGTTGAAAATCAGGTTTTTGTGTTGTTTGCGTGAGCAGTGACGGTTGTAGTAATCATTTTAAAAAGTATCAAAAATTATATTAATACGTAAAAGTAGGGAGGAGGGGATTTTATTATGGGAGGAAGATTGATGAATAAAGTAACATTTGCTGAAATCTGTGAGATTATAGAAGAGGAGATTCGAAATGCAGAAAGAGTCCAGGAGGAGTGTACTACCTTGCTGGATGAGATTTTAATATTTTTAGAACAGACCGAAGAAAAAAATAATATTCAATTTCATAATTGGTTTTGTGGGATATCCTACCATCCCGGACTTGCCGAATTCCCTAATAAGAAAGCTAGTAATTATGACTGTTTTAAGAGCTTTGACTGTAATACGGAAGATAATGCCAAGGGAATAGAAAAGTTGTTTTTGGCCTTTGGAATGGCCGGTAAGAATAAGGTCAGAAAAGCTCCTGAAAGTGCAGCTCCTATGAAGTACGTTTATTTTTTCAGGATTCACTAAAATTAATTTTTAATATTTTATACTTTATTTTTCAACCATATTATATTTCTGTTAGTTTAGCCTAATAATTTATTTGATCAGATTTTCAATATGAGCAATAGAGTAGTTAAGGTTGCCGGAGTACCGGAACATTTCAATTTGCCCTGGCATTTGGCCAAAGAACAAGGACAATTTGAAAGAGCAGGAATAGATTTGCAATGGACAGATTATCCGGGAGGAACCGGGGCTATGGCAAATGCATTGAATACGGGTGAAGCAGACCTTGCTATAGTATTGACAGAAGGTATAATAGCCGATATAATCAAAGGTGGCAATAGTCGCATTGTTCAGGTGTATGTGCGCTCTCCTTTAGTGTGGGGCATACATGTAAGCGCTCATTCAACTTATCAGCGCATACAGGATATAAAGGGAAAGAAATACGCAATAAGTCGGTTGGGCTCAGGGTCTCATTTAATGGCCTATGTAGATGCAGCTCAGAGAGGATGGAAGTTAAGCGAAGACCAAATGGTAATAGTAAATAACCTGGATGGAGCAGTGACGGCTTTATCAGAAGGAAAGGCAGATGTGTTTATGTGGGAAAAGTTTACCACCAAGCCACTGGTGGATAGTGGTATTTTCCGAAGAATAGATGAATGTCCGACTCCCTGGTCTTGTTTTGTGATTGCGGCATCTAACAACTTTATTAATGCCCAGCCCGAATTGTTGAACCAGATCTTAAAGATTATAAGAGCATCCTGTGAAGAGTTTATGCATACCAGGGAAGCTAAAGATTTAATCATAAAGCGTTACGGACTTAAACCGGAAGATGCGGAGGCATGGTATCAACAGACTAAATGGGCCACTGATGAAATCGTTTTTGAAAGAGATATCGAAGAGGCCGTAGATACCTTATTTAAGCTTAACCTAATTCCAGGCAGGAAAAAGGCCAGTGAGCTTTGTGATGTAAACTTTTGTTCTTTATTGTAATATTCATGAGGCTGAAATGTATAAGTTGTTGTTGGAATAGAATAAATCAATAGCAACGGGCTTAGGTATATAACACTCACTTTTATATTGATTTCTATGGTATCGATCTTAAAAAAATATTTTCAATTATTAATTATACCTTTTATGATATCTTCTAATGTGCCAGCCACTAAATCTTGTAAAGGGGGAAGTAATGATTGTATCAATCTTAAACTGAATTTAACTTATACCAGTTCCTATTGTGGAGGTGCGGCTCCAACTCCTGAAATTCTGGAAGAGCATAGAAAACAAAAAATATTGGCTAATGTAACCATTCGTGTAATAAAAGCGGGAGAAGAGGGAGAACTAGTTGTAAAGACGGATGAAAAGGGAAGTGTAAAGGTTTGCCTGAAGGAGGGGAATTATAAGTTGTATCT
>DATCKK010000079.1:0-10499 GCA_036562325.1 Cytophagaceae bacterium
CTATTAGCTTACTTTCATTTTCAAAGTTTGTTTTTCTCTGCTGAATTATATCCAAAGCGATTTGTACCATTTCATCGGAATATTGCTCCTTGTTGGTTATTATTTCAACTAATTCTTCATTAGTAGATTCGTGAAGATTAAAGTTCATAGTTTTTTAAAAGTATGGGATGTTAAGTTGGTTTAATTAGAATAAATAACTTGCTTAAGTTCATTCAAATGTTCCATATAAGCTTTCTCAATAATCCTTTGAAGTTATCTTATATAAAAACTGATCTTGTTTATTCTTGTAGAGAACCTCTATCTTTAATCCGTGTTCCGCACATATATCCGTTAAGGTATCTTTATCGATATATAGCCACTCAAACCAGTCACCTTCCATTCCTTCATATTCGTACTTATATTTAATTTCCCCATAATAATGGTTTTCAGGCTTGGGTAGATCTTCATATAGGTAATTAATATCACTACTGTCGCAGATGATTTGTCCGCCGGGCTGCATTAGGTCTTTTAAGCGTTTGAGAAAATCAGGAAGCTTGAGTAATGTGCCTGCCAGGCCAATACCATTCATGATCAAAAGTAAAGTGTCATATTTCTTTTCATTGTATGTCCAGATATCAGCTTCCAAAACCTGGGTAATTCCTCTTTGCCGCATTATCTGGCAACAGGCGGAAGATATTTCCAGCGCGGTTACATTTAGACCTTTTTCCTGTAACTCCAGTGTAAAGCTTCCGGCAGCGGCTCCAATATCAAGAATTGCACCTTTGCAATTTTCCAATGCAATTTTCTCTAGTTGAGTGAAATCTTCCAGGTCGCGAAAGAAAACCTCCACAGGCATATCTTCAGGGAGGCCATAGCTTGTATGTAACAATAGTTGTATGTCATCTATTCCTGCAAAATAATCCAGCATGGCCCAGCCCTGAACGTCTTTGATTTCTAACATTACTGATATGTAATTTGAGTGACACCAAAGATAACTTTTTACGGAATAATTCTTTTAAATAAAACCGGTTTTTCAACCATTGTTGATAATTGTTAGTTAGTAAATAACTGACTGACAGATTATGCAAACTAATATTCTTTGGGTTGGGCGACAATATTATTCGCTGGAAAATTGCCTGGTAAATATTTATCCGGATAGGATTGAGGTTTCATCAACAATATTGGGATACTATCAGAATGAAATTTATAAAGTTGATTATCGGATTGTGGCCAATCTTAATTGGATAACTATGTTTATAGAAATAAAATGGAGATTGAATGAACAGATTCAGGAAGTTCGATTGGAAAGTGATGGTGTGGGTAATTGGATTAAGAATGGCAATAACGCCGAGCAACTTAAAGGATGCATTGATGTAGATATTTCCCTGAGCCCATTTACCAATACTTTACCAATCCGAAGACTCCATTTAAAGCCGGGGCATACGCAAGAGATAGCGGTGGTTTATTGTGACTTTTTAAATCAGCAAATTAAGCCGGTTCGACAAAAGTATACCCGTCTTTCTGATAAATACTATGGATATGAAAATGTGCCGAATGATTTTGAAGCCATCATTCAGGTAGATGAATCAGGTATTGTGGTTAACTATCCTTCATTGTTTGAAAGAGTTGCAATCAGGCACTTGTGAACGTGTTTTATGAAGCTAAAAAACGGGAATAACGTTGCCTTTTTAAACAACTACAGAAGGACTATTCCGTACTTATACGAACACATAAAGGAGGTGCGCTTTGATTTGATTTGATTATTTGGGGATTAAACCTTTTACACTGCGTTCTTCTTCTTCATTCATCGAAATAACTCATTGGGGACTAATGTAAGTTTTGGAGGATTATACTATGGTTTTGAAGCCCCCGATTCAATATTAAATACTGGTAATTTGTGATACTTAGGGAGGGTTAATTCAGGTTTTTTATTTTAACTTACTGATTGTTAGAGTGTTGTTTTGTGTTGCGGTTTTAACTTCGCTATTTGTAGATTTCTGGTAGTTGTGAAAAAGAGTAAATATATAGATGGTATAATGTCAAAGTGATTATCGATAGGTTGCCAATTATAACCATTTATTTGTGATTATATTTTATAAATTTGCGGCTTAAAAATTGGTAGGATATTTGTAAGTATTGAAGTATTAGGGTTAATACAGAAAAACCTGTAGAGACAGGTTAAGAAATAAATAATAGATTTGTTTATATAAGCAATTTTATACATTCTAATTCTTAAAATAAATTTTAACATTAATAATTTAAAATTAAAATGAAAAAGCTGTTGTTGTCTTTCATACTACTTATTGCATTGTCAGTAGTTACCAATGCTCAACGAATTTATTTTTGTGCTAATTATACAGAAGCCGGCGAGCCAATATCACCAGGGTCTTTATGGAACATAGAGCCTTCGGGTGGATTTGTTTATGTGCTTTTTCAAAGTGGCGGGCCTGTAATTAACTCCAATTTAAACTTTCACATAAGCAAACTTTCAGGAAATGATTATGTGGCTTTTGATGTGAAAAGCGTAACCCCAACAGCAGGAAGCAACTGGGCACTACTGGATTATAAGTTTATGTCGGAAGGTGACTATCGATTTATTGTTAAAGATGTAGACAATAATGAGCTTGCTAAAGAATATGTATCTATCAAATTGAAAAGTTCAACTACGAGCTCTACCACTACTACTGACAACACAAATTCAAGTAGTACAATGTACTATACATACTCCAGTGTTAAAGCAGGTACTGCGGTAGATAATATTACAGGTTATATAACCAATGAAGGATCTAATTTTAAATTAAATAAAGATGGAAGTACACTTTGTTTTAAGGTGAGCAATGCTCCTAAAACACTTGGTACAACAAAACTAATAGTAGATGTATATAAAATGAGCAGTGCAGGTAAATATGAGTTTTTTGAAACACTTAACTATAATATAGCTGACCTTGACTGGACTTATTTTAAATACACTATTGCCAATCCGGGTTCTTATAAGTTAAAAGTTTATAATGGTCAAAGTGTGTGGATTAATGATTGTTTAATTACAGTGACTAAAAAGTAATCCATCCGAATTTATAACTTTTTATATCCGATACTGGTGAGCAGCACTCAATGGTATCGGATATTTTTTTTGTCTGCTTCATCAGTAATTCTGGTGAAAGTATCTTCCGGCCAACTTTCTAATCATAGGTATTAATAGCCTTCTATAGGTTAATATTTCTATTCGGAGTAGCGAGTGAAATAAGCTTCAGGAAAATGTATTAGGAATGTGAACTGATAAGCAGAAGCTAAATATTATAGATTCGGACGCTTTGTAATATAATAGTGAGATCTAAAAATAATTTGGAAATCTAAAAGTAGTGTCGGTTAATAAAAAAACAGGTTGCCATCTTTGTAATAACAACCTGTTGTAGCATATTTCACCGGTTGAATATTATTTGAGGTATAAGGATTATGCTTTTCTTACAAACTCGCTTTTCAGAGCCATAGCGCCGAAACCATCTATTTTACAGTCGATGTTATGGTCTCCTTCTACCAGTTTAATGTTTTTAACTTTTGTACCCGATTTAATCGCTTTTGCAGCCCCTTTTACCGGAAGGTCCTTAATTACTATTACAGAATCTCCATCCTGCAGGCGATTTCCATTGGCGTCTTTTACTATTAGTCCGGTTTCTTCAGGCTCATCGTTAGGATTCCATTCATGATTGCATTCAGGGCAAATCATTAAATGATCTGATGGGTAAGCATACTCTGAACCACATTTAGGGCAAGGTGTTACATCTGACATGGTGATATTGATTTAAATTACGGTGCAAAAATAATAAAAATATGCGTATTTATTAAATAAAGGCAATCGCAGCCGGCATTAAGTACTTAGATGATTTTTTTTCTTTTGTAATTGCTCCAGGAAGATAATAATAAAACCAAGGGGCATAAGTATACTGGAGACAAATAAGAGAATATCGTAATGAGGAATCAGCCCCTTTCTTGTGATACTAAAGACTCCCTGGAGGAATAATAGTAATTCACTGAAAGCAAATCCTGATAAAATGAGAATAATTGCCATACGGGTTAATAAGCCTGAAATTAATAGTCTGTAATAAAAAGCAAATGCAAGTAAAAATATAGATATTACCCCAATAACTATTAAGTGGACATAACCAATGATAAAGGTTCTGATTTCAAATATCGGTAAATAGTTTCCTCCCAGTTGCATGAAGATTTTAAAGGTAAAACAAATCAGGGCAAATAGTAGCAGATATTTGATTGTTTTATTATTGATTTTATCTGTCTCTGAAGTTTTAATTAAATACAAAAACAGAATTGCTCCTGCTGTTTGTACTACGGAAGCCATTAAAGCTATCCATTGTACCATTACAGGCGGACTTGCCCAGAGCGTATATAAAGCATAGCCTGGTATACATGCGCCGAACATCAGCCAGAAAAATAATTTTATCTTTTTAAAATCAATGTGAATGTTATTCTTTTCCAGGATAGCAAGGAATAATCCCAATGCGGCAAAGGTAAACCAGCCATTGTATTGGAAATATAGATAAAAGTAGATCGATAGTGTATATACAGGGTGGAAGGAAAGTCCTTTGGCCATTATGATTCCCAATGACCAGGGGCCCAGGGATGATATTAATAATAGTATTAGAGAAGCTTTGATAAATAATACAGACCCAGAGTGCTTTTCCTTTATCTCAGGAACAAGTTGCAGGCCTTTATATACCGAATAGGTAAACCAATAAGAGAGAAGGATATGCATACTGGAGAAAAGTATGGAGAATAAGGCATAACCTTGTAATGGAAATGAAATAAGCATTCCCAGGACGGATACCTGAGTCAACCAAAATTGGATTTTATATTTTTTAATCTGTACCGGGCTATTTAAAAAATAAACATGTAGGATACCAATAAAAATAGCCAGGTATACCCAACCTAAAAAAGCAACATGAGAGTGTGCATGTAATACATACCTGAAATTGATTCCTTCTATATAGGAAATGGGAAGGTATCGTAACAAGCCTCCTAATAGTGTAGCAATAATTAAATTGAGTAAGGGGACTTTAAGATCATAAAATTGTTTCATGTTTTTATTGACAACCTCTTAGCATTTCTCAGGCCTTATGCAATTACAAAGATGTAGGTTAATTTGTTTTTAACATTTCACCTGCAATATAAATAGATTTAACAGTCTTACACGGATTTTCCGCTTCTTCTGCCTTTTATCTGCTTAAAAGCCTTAAGAAGAGGAGTTATGAAATTAAAGTATTGATATTCAAATGTTAAATTACAGTTTTGTAAGCAGGGATTGATGATTGTTTAAATTAAGTGTTTTTAGTAATTGCTATATCTGTTTTAAAAGTTTATGCATCTATTTGCCATATAATCAGGGGAAAAAGTTAGGGGTATTCATTTAGGGGAATAGGAATAGAGTTATTAAAAACATGCATAAATATAGATCAATCAGAATCATTACCTTACATGTTCTTGTATTTTGAGTGATTTGAGGAATCTTCCTGAACACCTTGAAAATACCGGGCTCTTACAGAATAATGTAATTATTTTTATTAAAAATTTATTTATTTCTTATTTGTGATTAAAGAGAGGACAAAGACCCGCTCTGCAACACCCAATTTTGGCTTTCCGTTATTTTACTTATCCGCTATCTACCTAATACCTAATTTAAAACTAACTAAACGCCAAAACTATGTTTTTCTCTCGAAGCATTTTAGGAGTCTTACTTTCTTCCAGCTTTTTGATTGCAACATTGCAATCTGCCGTTGGCCAAAATGTAGGTATAAATTCAACAGGGGCTACTCCTGATGCCTCTTCTATGTTAGATATCGTGGCATCGGACAAAGGGGTATTAATCCCAAGAGTGGCCTTATCATCTACTCTGGTGGCTGCTCCTGTTGTCTCACCGGCGACAAGTCTTCTGGTATACAATACAGCTACGGCAGGAGATGTTACACCTGGTTACTACTATTGGAATGGCAGTATCTGGGTTAGGCTTATAAATAATAATGAGAAGGATGCATGGGAGTTAGATGGAAACTCAGGTACTGATCCGGGGACAAACTTCATTGGTACAACAGACGCTAAAGATTTTGTTGTTAAAACCAACTCCTCAGAGGCTATGCGGGTAACTTCTTCAGGGTATGTTGGAATTGGGTTAACCAATCCTGCTTATCACTTGGAGCTGGCTGGATTGGATGCTACAGGCTCAGCTGTTGCTGTTACCCGATACCAGGCTGGTGGCGATGGGCCTTCTTTAAACTTCAGAAAGAGTAGAGGTGGTGCGATTGGGGAAAATAGCAGTGTCCAGAATTTGGACGTAATAGGGTCTATCAGAGCGTATGGCAATGATGGGACTAATTTTGTACTGGGTGGATATATGGACTTTTTGGCAGCAGATAATCCTTCCGGAGGAAACCTGAAAAGCAGATTTCATCTCAATATAAATAATGGTACTTCTTTTCAGAGAAGAATGATGGTAGATCCAAATGGACAGTTTGTGGTTAATGCTACCTGGGGTTATCAAAACGGAGACTTTTCTGTGGTAAATAAAACAGACCAGGGATCATTATTGGCATTCTTCTCCAGCTTTGACGATGCTGCTACCTCGGGCCCTCAGGTTGCCCTGCTTTTCGGAAGAGGAACTAAAAATGTTAGAACAACACCCCTGGCTTCTGACAGATTAGGTACCCTTGGTTTTGGTGGATTTATAGAGTCTGGTTTCTATGCTGTAACAGCAGGTTTCAGATCTTATGCAGAGGAAGATTTTACTCCGACTACTACAGGTTCATCCCTTCGATTTTATACAACACCTATAGGTACCAAAGGCTTATATGAGCGTATGCGAATTACCAATAAAGGTAAATTCGGATTTGGAACAGCGAACCTGGGAGAGAATTTAAGCGCCGATTTCCACATTATTGGAGATGCTAATGATGCTACCTTTTTGTTAGCTCCTAATCAGCCAAGCGATGGTTCTAATGCTACCATTTACCTTGCAGAAGATGATAACAGAAGTTATGGTATGTCCATACAATATGATGGTGGAGCTAACCGGATTGAGATAGAAGGTTATAATGGTGCAACCAATTATACAAATCTTGTTACCATTGACAGAGCTACTGGTAACACAAGGTTTGCAGGTAATGTATTTGTTGCGGGAACTCTGACCAAAGGTGGAGGTACTTTTAAAATAGACCATCCTAAGCATCCTGCTAGTATGTATCTGTCACATAGCTTTGTGGAAAGTCCTGATATGATGAATATCTATAATGGTAATGTGGAAACAAATAATGATGGTGAAGCTGAAATAGAACTACCCGGATATTTTGAAGAATTAAATAAAGACTTCCGTTATCAGCTAACCACTATTGGTACTTTTTCACAAGCAATTGTATTGGAAGAAATAAATAATAACCGTTTTAAAATTAAAACAGACAAGCCTAATGTAAAAGTGAGCTGGCAGGTTACCGGTATTAGAAAAGATCCTTGGGCTGAGGCTAACCGAATTGTGGTAGAACAGGAGAAAGAGGATTGGGAAAAAGGATATTACCTGCATCCGGAACTATATGGAGAATCAGATTCAAAGCATATTTCAAATGCGGTAAGTAATATAACAGAAGAAGAAAATAAGTCTGAAAGTGCTGCAAAATCTGCTAAGAGAGTGAATATTTCAGAAGAGATTAATGGAGGAAAAGTAGAGAAGGAGGTGGACCATGAATAGGTGTAGGTGGCCTGGGTATCTGGTATTGATATTATCAGGCATTGGCAGTGCTTCCTTTGCGCAAGGAATATATAATAATGGTGCTACTATAGTTGTTACTGCGTCCACCACTATTTATGTACATGGAGGCCCCAACGGAAGTTATTTGAACGAGTACAATGGAGGGGTGAGTAATGGAGCGATTGATAACGATGGCACCATCATTATTGAAGGTAACTGGACTAACAATGCTTCTAATAATGTATTTTATAATAATGATACAGAAGGGAAGGTGCACTTTATAGGAGCAGTAGTACAAACTATATCAGGAAGTAGTCCGACAAAATTTGAAAACCTGGTAATTAACAATTCAACTGTAGGAACAGCCATACAGTTAAACGTAGATGCAGAAGCTACTAATTCTATTGAGCTTATAGATGGAATAGTTACTACCGGTGTCAATACACTTATTTTGTCTTCTGACAAAGCAACAAGTTTGATTGGTTATTCTAACTCAAACTTTGTCAATGGGACACTCAGAAGGTATATCAATAACAGCGGTGCCAATACGGATCGCTATGCCTTCCCTGTGGGCAGAGGTACTACTTCTTCCGACTATTTCCTGATAGAACTGGAAAACAATAACCTTACAGGTAATGGGTTTACTTATGTGAATGGACGATTTGATAATTATCCTGCTGGTGGTATGTTATCAGTGAAGGAAGAAGGAACCGTTTACTATGCCATGTGTACTACCGGTGTTTGGCGACTCAATCCTGATAATGCTCCTTCAAATGGTAAATATAATATTATCGCATATACTGAAAATCTGAATTGTGACTTAACGGATAATCAGTTTGCAATATTAAAGCGTCCGGATGCTTCCTCAGACGAAGCCGATTGGGCTTGTACTCCCTGTGGTTTCAGTACTGACCCTGCCGATGGTATAAATCCTAACAATGGGCTTGGTAGGTTGGTGGCGCATGGGTATGCATTACGAAGAGGGTTTACAGAGTTTTCTCAATTTGCTATTGGTATGACTTCGTTTCCATTGCCTGTTCAATTGCATAAGTTTACCGGTGAACCTCATACTAATGGAAATATACTTGTATGGGAAACTGAAAAGCAGGAATCCATTGCGTATTTTGAAGTAGAAAGAAGTGGTGATAATTTAAATTTTGAAATATTTCAAACTATTGAAGGCAGAGGGAATAACTATTTCACCACCTTGGATGACCAGCCTTATCGGTTGACTTACTATCGTCTTAAAATTGTTGAGAAAAGTGGTGAGTACTATTATTCAAGTATTATAGCTATTCATCAGCAGCGCAGCGAAATGATTACCTATTCCAATCCGGTAAATCAATATTTAACATTTACGTATGCGCATGACCCTTCCGATTATCAGGTTATGATTTATAATATGCAGGGGACGAAGCTGACCGAATCGCCTTTGATGCGGGAACTGGATGTTTCGTATCTTCCCGCAGGCGTATACCTTGTTATCATTCAAAATCCAAACTTCGAGACATCTATAACAGGAAAGTTAGTTAAGGAATAAAAGCAAAATAGGCTGAACCAAATCTGGAACAGCCTATTTTCATTATAAGAGTATTCGGTTTCTTATATGAAACTGCTCAATATACTGTTAAATGTAGTACTTGGCCTCATGGCTTTTTCTACCTTTTCAGGATTTGGATGATAATATCCGCCTAAATCAACCGGTTTGCCTTGAACAGAGTTAAGTTCATTAACAATCTTAGCTTCATTCTCTCTTAAATCTTTAGCGAGTTTACTGAACTTAGCTTGTAATTCGGTATCCTTAGTTTGTGCCGCCAGTGCTTCCGCCCAATATAAGGCAAGATAGAAGTGGCTTCCTCTGTTGTCTAACTGGCCCACTTTACGGGTTGGTGATTTATCTTCATCGAGGAACTTACCATTGGCTTTATCCAATGCTTCTGCAAGCACTTGTGCTTTTTCATTTTTAGATTTGAAAGCAAGATCTTCCAGAGATACCTGTAAGGCAAGGAACTCACCCAAAGAATCCCATCTTAAGTGGTTTTCTTCTACGAATTGCTGTACGTGTTTAGGTGCAGATCCTCCGGCACCGGTTTCGAACAATCCACCACCGTCTAATAAAGGAACGATAGATAGCATTTTCGCACTGGTTCCTAATTCAAGAATTGGGAACAGGTCGGTTAAGTAGTCTCTTAGTACGTTACCGGTTACAGAGATGGTATCTTTACCTTCTTTGGCACGCTCGCAGGTAAATCTCATGGCTTCTACAGGAGACATGATTCTTATGTCAAGTCCGGTAGTGTCATGATTTTTCAAGTATTTCTCTACTTTTTTGATCAGGCTTGCATCATGAGCTCTGTTTTTGTCTAACCAGAAGATAGCAGGAGTAGAGGTGATTTTAGCTCTTGTTACGGCTAGTTTTACCCAATCCTGGATAGGAAGGTCTTTGGTTTGACACATTCTCCAGATATCGCCTTCTTCTACCTTGTGCTCCATTAGTATGTTTCCGGAAGCATCAGTAACTTTAACCGTACCATTGGCAGGAATCTGGAAAGTCTTATCATGAGATCCATATTCTTCTGCTTTTTGTGCCATTAAACCGATGTTAGGTACAGTACCCATCTTAGTTACATCGAAAGCACCGTTTTTCTTGCAGAAATTGATGATCTCCTGGTAAATACCAGCATAAGATCTGTCAGGAATCATAGCTTTGGTGTCATGTAACTTTCCATCAGGCCCCCACATTTTACCGGAAGCACGAATGGCGGCAGGCATAGAG
>DATCKK010000082.1:0-12158 GCA_036562325.1 Cytophagaceae bacterium
ATATTCTTCTCATTGGGTCTTTATTTAAGAACAGAGAAAGATTTGGGGTTTACGTCCGGTTGATAATTGACGAAGCTGTGCTTATAGGCATCGACTCGGTATTTATAGTAGTAATAGTCTCTACATTTATCGGAGCAGTAACAGCAGTACAAACAGCGTTTAACCTGGTAAGCCCATTTGTGCCTCTCTATATTATTGGTACCATAGTTCGGGATATGACCATTTTGGAGTTAGCCCCCACCATTACCAGTGTAGTTTTAGCCGGGAAAGTAGGATCGCATATAGCAGGCGGATTAGGTACGATGCGAATTACTGAACAAATTGATGCTTTAGAGGTAATGGGTATTAATTCTGCTTCTTACCTTATACTTCCCAAAATTATTGCAGCACTATTAACTTTCCCCCTGCTGGTGATCATTGCCGGATTCCTTTCCATTTATGGAGGCTACCTTGCAGGAGTACTAACCGGTGCATTAACTGCCAAAGAATACATCTATGGAATTCGTTTCGAGTTTCAGTCTTATAATGTGGCTTTTGCCATTATTAAATCTCTGGTGTTTGCCTTCCTGATATCAAGTATTTCTTCTTTCCATGGATATTATACCAAAGGAGGAGCACTGGAAGTAGGACAATCCAGCACAACCGCCGTTACACATAGTTGTATTGCCATACTATTGGCCGACTATTTATTAGCACAACTTTTACTTAAATAAACAAGGTACTTTTTAATAGATGATTGAATTCAAAAATTTAAATAAGGCATTTGCAGAAAAGGTTGTACTCAATAATGTAAGCGGTGTTTTCGAACAGGGAAAAACCAATCTGATCATTGGGGCTAGCGGTACGGGTAAAAGTGTTTTGTTAAAATGTCTGGTAGGGCTTATAAAACCTGATTCGGGAGATATATTTTACGATGGACGAAACTTTAGTACCGCAGACATCGATCAGAAGCAGGAAATAAGAAGAGAAATAGGCATGCTCTTCCAGGGAAGTGCTTTGTTTGACTCTAAAAATGTGGAGCAAAATGTAATGTTCCCATTAGACATGCTTACTCAAATGTCCAAAAGTGAAAAGCTTGACAGAGTAAACTATTGCCTTCAGAGGGTGGGCCTTGAAAATGTAAACAAGCTCATGCCTTCTGAAATAAGCGGTGGTATGCAAAAAAGAGTAGGTATAGCAAGGGCCATTGTTATGAACTCCCGTTATCTTTTCTGCGATGAACCCAACTCAGGCCTTGATCCACAA
Organism: Cytophagaceae bacterium; assembly: GCA_036562325.1. GTDB lineage: Bacteria > Bacteroidota > Bacteroidia > Cytophagales > Cytophagaceae > DATCKK01. The sequence continues at coordinate 1,246 of DATCKK010000082.1, forward strand.
ACAGCCATTCGTATTGACAACCTTATCAGCGACATTACCAAAGAGTTTAACATTACTACAGTAATAGTAACTCATGATATGAATTCGGTATTGGAAATTGGTGAAAGTATTATCTTCATGTATAAAGGCCTGAAAAAGTGGGAAGGTAATAAAAACAACATATTGGATACAGATGTAAAAGAATTGCAGGACTTTATCTTTGCCAACAAACTGATCAGAGATATGAAGGCAAGATAGAAAATTAAAACAGGGCTGAAACCTGCATTCTTCCTATATGAACCATATCAGTCCCTTTTGACTTTCTTCCTTCATAATTAAAGGATAACTGCAACCCATTCGTCAATCTCTCCTGCCAGATCACATTCCATGTATAGTTATTCCCCGGCTGCAGGGCTTCCAGCATTTCATACCCGATAGGAGAACCCAATGCTGTTGTTTTTAAATCTGCCTTGATATTAATATATTTAAAATTAGCAGTGATGTTTCGTTTGGAAAGCTTGTTTACTTTAACTTCCATACCAGCCTTATATAAATCTACCTGTTCGCTATTGCCGGTTTCATGAATATTTTGTTTGGTTACATAAGAAACATTAAATGTAAACCTTAAATTATTTTTAGGCTGATAGGCTACTTCAGGCGTAGCATCCAACGACCTTATCCTAAAGTTTCTGGAAGGTAGAAAGTCCGAATTACTTGCATTGATGTTTCTTGCTGTAAGCAACCTGACACTAAGCACACTTTTTATATTTATCCTTAAATTATATTTAAGATCACTTCTACTCCTTGACTCAAATCCTTGTGTCAATACTGATTTGGCATCAGATGAAAGATAAGACAAGTCCATTCCATACTGAGGATTGGAACGGTTGAAGAATAAGGTAGACCTTAGCGATTGATCCGTAGCAAGTAAATTGCTATCTGCAATATTTCCCTTAACAGGGGTAAAACGGCTTAGAAGATCACTATCCGTTAATCGCTTATTGATCGTCCATGAAGACACATTAGAAAATTTGGATACAAATATTTTGCTCTTTCGCGTACTGTTTCTCCAACTCCTTGGAGCAGTAATATCTACCCGATAATTAAAGGAATTGGTATAAGCTTTAATGTATTGATCGGTAGGTACAAATGTTTTTATGTATTCACCGGAAGGCTCATTAAAAACTTTTTCAACAAACTCATTTAGCTGCTGAATACTATCACCATTGAAGTCCTTCCATACGTGGGTACCACTACCTACGGGCACTTGTATAAATATATATTGCCTTTTTAACTCCTGCCCCGTTCCACTTGTAATAGTTAATTCAGAACGCACATGCCGTTTAAATAAATCCGCATTCCAATCTGCCCGGGCCAGTACCGTTTCTTCATTGGCACTTCTTGTAGGCCCTATATCATTCTGAATATATCTATAAGTTATTGTAGATAATATATTGTGATTATCTCCCAATCGTGAATTACCGGTTATATTAACAGTTTGTGCTTTACTATTAGGCTGTAGTTCTCCGAGATATGCTTCTTTATCTTCCCTGATACTATAATCACCGCTAAACTGTACTTTTAAGGTATCATTACTTTTTAAGTAAAAACGCAACTCATCAAAATTCATCGCACTTGCTTGTATTTTACCATACCTGTTCAATACCGCATTTTTATCAAAAGAGTATATTACCCCAGGTACTAAATATTTGCTATGATAACTTGTATTCACCATTAACCGTTTCCATTCCGAACTGGAAGTATCGCCTTTATTTTCAGAAAGCATTCCGTTCATAATCAATTGTAGCCTGCTCACACGCTGACTCAAATTAACTGTATGCTGAAAACCATTAACATCACTTCCTTTTATTCTCCGGCTAAACCTATAAGATATATTATTCTTCTTCTGATCTATTAATCCCACAGAAGCATTGAATATATTATCATCTGCACTTACCTGGCTATTGGCACTCCAATCCCTGTCAAAATCTACCTCCCTGTATCGATCTATGAATGAAAAGTTTTTTTCATTAAACTCAAAGTCAATACTACCCGTCCACTTATACCCTTTTAGCAAATTAAAGTCCCTGCCCTTATTCAAATAGCCTGCTTTAAATGCCTTTCCTTTATCATTATAACCATCAATAGAAGAATATAAATTACTATCGCTTTCGCTAATGGCCAGCTCCGCAAACACATGATCATTCTTCGACAAAGCATAACCTGCACCCAATGTAATCATTTGCTTCTTTTTAGGTGTTGGTATGATCTGTACGGGAAGATAATTCCCCTGTCCTTTTCCCACATATTCATATACCCTTGCATTCAGGGCGTTGGTTGAAATAATGTAATCTCCATTCCCTACTCCTACATCTGAAAACCGCACTTCATAATAAGCGCTATCCTTATTCGTAGAATAAATAAATACTTCCTCACCTCCTACAATTTCCTTTTTATACAAGACCTTATCTATCTGATATCCCACCGAATCATAGGCACTGATATAGGCTCTGGACAAGTCATCTCCTATCTCACTTAAATAGGTTTTATCTTCATCACTTAGGTTTATGGTTAAGGGGTTATTCCTATTATCTTTTTCAGAATAATAATTAAAAAAGAAGTTCGCCTTACCAACATTTTGATAATGGCTGGCATTGAAAATATTTCTGCTAAAAGTTCTTTCCGAATATTCAAAATCTACGCGTATCCTGGAAAATTTAGTAATTACTACATTCGTAGTAAAGGTTATTTCCGCCTGGTTGTAATCAATCACATAGTCATAATCAAATCCACGGGTTAATAGTTTTCCATCAAGATATACTTTTTCAGAGTTGGACAATATCACAATAAACTTCTCATTATTTGGTCCTGTTAACCTATATGGCCCCTGCATTCCTTCAACCTGGGCAAGCGTTTTAGAAGCAAACTTACCTTTGGATATGGCTGCCCCAACCGAAGTAACAGAAGATACTGAAGAGTCCTTATTTAAATATATCTCCGCCTGCCCTCCCTGAACATTTTTATAATATTTCAAAAAATTGGAAGGCTTGTTTTGCATAACCACGTCTCCTGCAATAATAAATCCCTTCTGGCTTTGCAACTGTAAATACACTTTATCAAACTCCTGAATTTGCTGTGTGTTCCCCTCCGGTTGAAAAGGAATATTCTGATCGGATATAACAGCAGTAAGCCTGATATCATCTGTTAACTTACCCTCCATTTGCAGGTTGAGCACAGAGTTGACAAATACATTCTGATTATTGCCAAATGATATTCCCCTCGAAAGGTTTCCTGTTTTATTTAATCCCGGAGTTGAAAACAGTTCTTCCCTTTCACTTCTAATAATGGGGGTAAACAAATCTTCTCTATAGTATGAAGCAGAAGAGTCATACGTATCAATACTTCGTTTAAAAGACTTTTGGGAAAGGTTGTATGGAAGTACCGTATAACAAACTTTAACAGAATCAAATGAAGAAGAAGCACTAATAAGAGCTTTATTAATATTAATATCGTAGTGTATACTTATTGTTGAATCCTGAGAAGCATCAATAATTATCGACCCTGGAAGTATAGACAGAGAATCCAGTTCGAAGGGAGCATCCGAATATTTTATCCATTTACACCTTTTATTCTGAAATTGAGCTTCGGTCAAAAAAGGCAGAAATAAAAAAGCAGTTATTATGTATATGAACCTGAGCCACATTAATTGGTAACCGGTAATTCAATATAAAAGGATGTTCCTTCTCCTTCCTGGGTTTCGAACCATATTCTGCCTCCGGCATGCTCCACTCCTCTTTTCGCAACGGCTAACCCTATACCCGATCCTGAGAACTTAGTACTAAAGTTTGGTATGAATACTTTATTCCGGATATTTTCCGGTATGCCTGCTCCATTATCCCGTATTTGTATTAATACTTTTTTATCTTGTTTAGTAAGCGATACTTTTATTTTAGGAGTACGGTTATGAGGTACGGATTGTATACCATTTATGATCAAATTGGTAAATATTCTGCTCATCAACGGCCCATCGCCCATTACAGGAAGTTTCTCCTCAGGCATCTCCAATTCAACGTTTACTTCATGGCTGTTGTTGTGTAAATTAATAGTACTTTTTAATATACTGGTTATTTCATACAATTCGTTTTTAGGAACAGGCATTTTAGCAAAAGCAGAAAAAGAAGTGGCTATTTCATCCAGATTATTAATCTGGTCAAGCAATGTTGTTAAAACCCTCTCGGTTTGTGTCTTAATATCTTCTCTTTCTTCTTTCAGATTCCTCTGCAAATGCTGAATAGTAAGCTTCATAGGAGTCAGGGGATTTTTTATTTCATGAGCTACCTGCTTGGCCATCTCACGCCATGCCGACTCTTTTTCACTTTTAGCCAGTGCTTCACGGCTTTGATCCAGTTTTACAAGCATTTTATTGTATTCCCCCACCAGCAGCCCAATTTCATCTTTAGACTTCCAGTCCAGCGGCTTATTTCCCGTAAGGGTCGTCCTCTTAATCTTTTGCGTGATAATTTTTAATGGCTCAATTAATAAATGAGAAGCGAAATATGAGAGAATAATAAATAAGATGAATAAGGTAGTAAAGATATTCAGAATAGTAGTAAGCACTTCTATGATCTGCTTATCCATTTCATTCTTCGACTCAAAAAACGGTATACTGAGAATACCTGTTAATTCACCACTATCAAAAGACTTTATTGGGATATGTACAGAGTTATAAGTTAACTTACCAACAGTTTCTGTAAGCATAACTACATTGCTTCTGTTTTCCACTATTTCCGAAAATGCCCTGGGGTTAATCCGTTTAGACAATATCCCCGAATTATAGATCATAGGTTGACTGGAAAACAACAACCTTCCTTTCTGATTAAAGATATTAATATCTGACTCTGTATATTTAGATATTTGCAATATGACATTTTCCAACGCTTCTCTACTATCCCTGTCATTGTAGGAATTCAGATAGCCTGCGATATTTGCCCTGATACTTTCAGCCTGTTCTACAAAAGACCGGTTAAGATATTCTTTATAAGATTTTCCTATTAGACTTAATGTAGCTATGCTTACAATAAAGAGCGGAAGAAAAAATGCTATATTAAGATATATCTGGATTTTAGTGGCGTAAGTAATAGTAAGATTTTTAAACCGGTACAATAATGCGAAACATAATAATAAAAAGAGCACACACAGGATGAGCACCAGGAAAAGAAAGGAAAAATTAGAAAAATAATCCCTGAACAAAAAGCTTTCAGAGGATATTACTACCGTTCTGCCATCCCCTCCTTTTACAGCCAAATGGTGGAAATCATATCTTACGATACCATCATCGTATAAAGCTTCTTCTTTAAACCAATCACCGATAAAAAATTTATCATAATTATAACTACCAAAGTTATACAGCAGCTTGTCTCCCGCAAATATCGCATAACTATTACTCTTTACATCTCCGGGCTGATTGAACTTGCGGTCCACCAGTAATTCAGGATATACACTGTTGGTAATGATTTTTTTCTGCCTGAGATCAACTACTATATAACCAATAACCGAATCATTCCTTTTGATTTCATTGATATTCAGATAGCGCTTTAACCCACTCTTTCCTAATTCATTCACCAGAAATATATTTTTATATTCCGTCGCTTTACCATTGGCATTAACCATTGTCAGTAAAGAGTCAAATCGAGGAAATTCTGCTCCCTTTTCATATACCTTCCCTTCTGCATCGTATATCCATACATGAGATTCATATTTTTCAAAATAGTTGGACAGGTATACTTTCTTAACTTTTTGTTCAATAATTTCCTTTGAAGAAAATGGAGTAACTAAAACATTTTTAATAAAAATATCTTCAGCTATATCCTGTGAAGCTTCGCTTAACAGAAACTCACCCAAAATATCGTTTTCAATAAACAACTGCGATGCAAACTTTTGCTTCGTTATTACAGCTTTTTGAAAGTTTAAATCATAAATGGAATATGCTCCGATTAAGGCACATATAAACGCAATGAATAAATAATAAAAATAAGATGCGTACTTTAACTTGTTTAAATACCTTGGAAGGTTAAGATAAACCAACAAAATGAAAAGGAATGCATTAACAATAATAATCAGAGGATAAAAAATATCTAACAACAAAGATAAAGAAATATAAAGCGCACATCCTGAAAAAAATATTAAATAGAATGTTTTATCCAGTTTCTTATGTAGCACCAGAAAGGTTCTTACCAATATATGGGTAAATAAGAAGAAGACGCCACAAGTTAATATAAAAATTATCAGACATACTATTTTAAAGAAGCTGATATCTATACTAACCGTTATGTCTAAAGTCCATTGAGAATTAAAAGAAATAACCCGAAACAAATGAAACACATGGTAACCTCCAATGAATGTTAATATCACTATTAACACGGATAGGATATTTTTCTTCCAACGGGTCAAGTGTATTAACCAAAAATAGATATGGGTTTTATAATAATTATTAAATAAAACCCAGGCAAAAGCAAACAAGGCTAGTGTGTTAAGCAGGAGATCACCTAAGGATGGAGAAATAGAAGAAGACGCAAAATACCTTGAATTAAACAGATCATTCTCATAAAACCCATAAGGATAATTCAAAAGCAACATTAAAGCCCGTATCCCTATCAGAGAAACCAACAGTATAAGTATGGCCAAATCCTGCTTCCCTATTTTAATTAACTTTTGGACCTTCTGAAACAGGTATATCAACAAAAATAAAATAGCTAAGGCAGAACATATAACAATAATAAGATTAGCATCATCCGCTGTGGATTTATCATGCAGTTCCAATGAAAAAAGATATTCATTACGCGGAGTATAAACATCAAAGCTGCCTTCACTTGTGTAGCTATTGATTGTAACTGAATGGTTATGGAATAACTCTTCGTTAAGGCCGGAACTGATGTAATTATTCTCAATTGGATACTCAAAGGAAAGCGGTATAAGCGAAAATATTTCATATAGCCTGCCTTCCCTTAGAACTTCATTTTTTAATACAATGAAGTTACCATTACGAAGTATAAGAAATTTCAGGTCAAAATCTCCTGCCAGGTTTTCATATCTGGGAGAAATCCGATAATCGGACCAGAAAACCATTGATTTATTGTGAAATATAAAAAAAGGATACTTCCAGGGCCGCTGGAGCAACTTCTCAAAGGATATTTCCCTTTGCTTACCTACAATCGTTTTTACGGCATCAGCTTCCTTTTTTAAGATCTTTATCTCCCTACTTACATTTTTGGTTATTTGCTTGACAATTTTTTCATTACTATTCGAATTAAACAGCCTGAATCCGGACCAAATAAGTAATGAAGTAAGAAATAAGGCAATGGAAATAATCAGGAAAAAGTGCCTTCGGAAGAGAAATGGTTTCAACGTACGTTTCTTTAACAATTACTAATCCTGTGTAATTTAATTAGAAACGGTAAAATTAGAAGTTAATTATTCAATTTATTTTAAATCCCGGCTTTTTTCTTTTAAAAAGAATATTCATGATCGAAAATTCCTTACCAGCCTCAATTTGAGTATTTCTATACCAGAAAAAGGCTATACAGCAAAAGATAATATAAGGTATTGCCATCAAGTATAATATGCCGGCATTAAATCCTTGCCCTTTTCCTCCATCCATCGTAGAACTACTTTCCACAGAAGCACGGCACATGGAACACTGAGCTTCAGACAGTTCTGTAAACAGCAACAGAACGATACATGTCGCAAGGATATATTTTAACAGTTTCATAGCAATTTATTGATAATAAGGACTGATCATTAAATAAACGACTACCCCGGAAACTGCTACATAGAGCCAGATCGGGAAAGTATATTTTACGATTTTTTTATGCCGTGCCAATTGCCTGCTTGCCGCAAAATAAATCGATAGCAATACAAAAGGAACTACAATAGCAGCCAGTACTATATGGGTTAACACAACAAAATAGTAGAAATAACGCACAGAACCGGCTTCTGCTTTCTCCAGCTCCGAAACAATGCCATTTCCATCTATATCCCCAAACTTAACATGTCCACCCTGAAAATGATAAATAACATAAGAAATGAGAAATATGGTAGAAAGTACAAAAGCCGTAACCATTGCATTTCTATGGTATTTCTGGTTTCGGGCATATTTTATATAATAAAATCCGAACAATAAAGCAATGGAAGTTCCTGTATTCAGTAGTGCATTGAAATGAGGTAACATAGATACATCAAAATCCCCTAATTTACCGGTTTGAGGGACATAGAATAATATCCCCACAATCACAGGTACTGCTATAGACAGTCCTGCTATCAGATAAAATATGACAGGATTGGATTTCGTGTTACTCTCTATTGTCTGCATATATTTTTTGTAATACTTTGATCTCAGTAATTAAACGGTCAACATCCTTGGGATCGGTTCCATCATAATACCCTCTGATCCAACCTTTTTTATCTACCAAAACAAATTTCTCACTATGAATGAATTCCAGGGGGCGATCCCTGTCTTCCATTGCTGTAATGAAAAAACCTTTTTGTGCTAAAGTATAAATGGAATCCTTAGCCCCGGTAAGGAAATACCATTTGTCCGGCCTTGCTTTATAGTCTGCCGCATATTGTTGCAAAACCGGTACAGAATCATAAAGAGGATCAACCGTAAAGGAAACGATTTTCACATCGTCATCATTCATAAACTCCTCCTGAATTCGTACCATTTGATTACTCATTTTGGGACAAATACCAGGGCAACGGGTAAAGAAGAAATCAGTAACATAGATATAACCATTAAGGTCTTTATTACTGATAATCTGATTATTCTGGGAATAGAATTGAAAATCGGGAATGGTATGCGCCTCAGTAACTACATACCCTCCTTCTACTTTTGTAGAATCAATGGCAAAATAAACAGGAAGTTTGTGAAAGTTTTTGCCAAAACCATTCAGGAATAAAATCACTAAAACCGGCACTATCAGCACTATGCTGATAATACCGGCTTTAATATATTTTCTTTTCATTAATTGAAATACCACATCCAAATGTTTCTTAATGTCAGAATCGCATCACCTTCAATCAACAATGCTACAACTAACCAAACAATGAATATTACAGGCAGAACTATGGACCATATCAACGATTTTACCTCGTACTTAAGGTGCATAAACTCTGCTACAATGTAAAATGATTTAACGAATGTAAGTAATACGAAGCCAGTAATAAGGAGAACACCTCTATCCATGGTAAATGCCATAAGGAATTCGATGGCTGTTACAAAAGCCAGAATACCTGCTGTAAGCCAGATTTTTCTGATTTTAGCAGCATCCGGCGGATGTACATGATGTACTACATGTTCTTCGTGATCGTGTGCGTGTGCCATAAGTATTTTTATAGTATTATTTTAAACCAGATAAAAGAAAGTAAATACGAATACCCAAACAAGGTCTACAAAGTGCCAGTATAATCCTACCTTTTCTACCATTTCATAGTGCCCTACTTTTTCATACACTCCTATAGAAGTATTATAGAACACAATTATGTTAATAATTATACCCGATAATACGTGTGTTCCGTGGAATCCGGTAATGAAGAAGAAGAAGTTAGCAAATAACTGAGGGCCATACTCATTTACAGACATATTAGCTCCGAAAACCTTTACGCCATCAATGATAGTTCCTTTGTCTCCCTGAATAAATATTGTCCACTCCCAAGCCTGACATCCAAGGAACGTAATACCACCAAGAATTGTCCAAAGCATCCATTTTTGAACACCTTTTTTATCCATTCTGTGACCGGCTTCCACAGCAAGTACCATAGTTACCGAACTCATAATCAGAATAAAGGTCATAATACCCACAAACACCAATGGTGCAGGAGCATGAGTAAAAGGAATGTGCGTAAATACTTTTTCAGGTATTGGCCAATATTCCTGAGAGAAAACAAAGTCCTCTACAGAACCGGTATATGCTCTGTGAGCAAAACGGCTCAATCCATAACTTACTAGTAAACCAGAAAATGTAAGGGCATCGGAAAGAAGGAAAAACCACATCATAAGCTTGCCATAGCTTGCTTTCATGGGTTCTACTCCACCACCCCATAGATTTTTGTCGTTGCTGTCAATGACTCCTGTTGTTGCCATACTTTTTATTTAAATAAAAATTTTAATGATTAAGTAACAAGAATATAAATAAATACACCCAAAGCCCATCCAGAAAATGCCAATAAGTAGCACACATTTCAATCAGGGTCATATTTTTAGAATGTACTTCCAATCTAAAACTTTTCACCAAAACAACCAACAACACAAAAACACCGCTTATTAAGTGAAATCCATGCAATCCGGTGAATACATATACAAAGGATCCTGCAGGGTTACTTTCTTTACCTCCAAAGAAAACCCCCATATCGACCAACTTTCCCCAACCAATAAATTGCCCTACCAGGAAACTGATACCAAGTATAGAGGTTATAATTATATATAATTTCAGGTTACCAAAATTATTTTTCTTTGCTGAAAGATACGCCAGATGCATCGTTACGCTACTGGTTACAATGAATAAGGTATTCACCCAGAAAATGGAAGGTATCTCAACATTTAACCAATTGCCATCCCCTTTTCGAACAATATAGGCACTGGTAAGTGCTGCAAATATCATTACGACCGTAACTAAAAACAGCCACAATGCGAATTTCTTAGGATGCATTGAAAGTGGCTTTTGGGGTCTTTCCATTACAATTGAACTCATTTTTATAGCTATCAATTAACCTTATCCAACACAAGTGCGATCTGTACTATCGGCAAATATAGAAAAGATCCAAACATTATCTGCATCGCAGCCTTGTTAGAACATTTTTTCATTAAATAAAAGGTCTGCATCAGAAATAATACGCCGCAAATGGTTGCGATTATCGCTGAATTGATACCTGTATAACCC
>DATCKK010000088.1:0-2084 GCA_036562325.1 Cytophagaceae bacterium
ATCTATATGTGTACACCGGTATTATAAAATATCTGAAGGCTGAAGATCACCTGGCAGGAGTATTAGCCCACGAGATAGCCCATTCAGACAGAAGGCATTCCACCAAACAAATGACTCAGCAATACGGTATTCAAACCTTACTAAGTATTGCATTTGGCAAAAATCCCGGAATGTTAGCCCAGATTGCAGCCGGACTAGCCAATCTCAAATTCAGCAGGGAAGATGAAACTGAAGCAGATACATATTCAGTAAGATACTTATGCCAGAACCCCGCTAAATATGAAGCTGACGGAGCCGCAGGCTTCTTTCAGCAACTGATAGATGAAGGAGATGACGGGGGTATTCCTGAGTTTTTAAGCACACACCCTAACCCGGACAACAGAGTTCAGAATATAGAACTGAAAGCTCAGGAACTAGGCTGTGATACAGGTTTGAAAGCTCCTGCTACTTATGAAGATTTCAAAAAAATGTTGCCTTAACAACTTAATAGTAATAGGCTAACTCTATAAATACCGGGAAGTGGTCACTATATCCTCCCTGGTATTTATTTCCATTATAAGTTCTAAAAGGACCATTCTGAAAATTATTATTATAGTGAAGCCATATCGGATGAAAAACCGAAGCTGATTTTTTTACATAGTTCTTTTCTAAAGATTCACTAATTATAATCTGATCATATTTGTACCATTTTTTATTATACTTATGACTTCCAATGTTTCCAGGCAATTCAAAAAAAGGATTGATCAATTCATTTTCATCTACCTTATCCGGCTTTCTTTTCGCCAATAGCATGATAGAAAGACTTTCATCCCAAGGTTCATCATTAAAATCTCCCAGCAACAGTATCCGAGCCTTCGGATCAGTAGATAATATGGAGTCTACAATTTCCCTTGCCAACATGGCATGGGCTATTCTTTTAATCTCCGACTTCTTCGCTCCCCCACTCCTTCTTGACGGCCAGTGATTTACCAGGTAGTGAATAGTATCCCCTAGTTGAAGGCCTTTCACCAGCAAAATATCCCTTGAAACAATATTAATGTTTTCAAATGAGCGATTCACAGAATAAGATTGATAGAACAGGGGTTTAAATATTTGTTTCTTATAAATAAACCCCACATCAATTCCTCTCACATCCTCTGATTCCTGATGCACAAATCCATAACTTTTATTTTTTAAAGCAGGATGATTAATCAAAGCTTTTAATACTTTGGCATTTTCCACTTCACATAATCCCGCCACTTCAGGGTCAAGTACATCTATCACTTTAGCTATCCCTTCCAGCTTTTTCCGGTATTTGCTATCCGTCCATTGTAACCGGGACTGGGGAAGATAGGCATTATCATTTGTTCCCGGATCATCCTCTGTATCAAACAGATTTTCCACATTATAAAAAGCGATCAACAATGTCTGTTTTTTAAAGGAAACGGAGAATAGTAACAGTAATAGTAAAAACAGTGGAATTGCTGAAATTTTCATTAATTAATGCCTTAAGAATGGCTACCTTTATTAAAAACATCCTAAATTTGAAGTTAAGAATATTGCTGATCACTTAACAGAAACAGGAATGAGAAATTCAGAAATAAAATTCAGGATACAACTTGACGATAAAAATATTCCAGACAAAATTTTCTGGGAAGCAACAGATAGTCCTTCCGGAAAAGAAGAAGAAACCAAATCGATAATGATCGCATTGTGGGACCATGTTCAACAAAACACGATGCGAATAGATCTTTGGAGCAAAGAAATGCCGGTATTGGATATGAAGCGTTTTTACATAGAATCTATCGGTGGTATGGCAGAAGCCATATTAAATGCCACAGGCGATAAAGAAATGGCGGATGAAATGAAAGAAATGGTGAAAAGCCTTACCAAACATATTAATAAAGAAAAATAAAGCAATAAAACAAGGAGTATCCTACAGAGATACTCCTTGTGAACATTAAATAACCACTTTAAAACCTGAGATTTAATACATAAACCTCTTCTGCCACTCTTTGTTTGTTTTAAATATTATTTTACCGTTTCAGGTTCTTTTATAGAAGACTCTGTTTCATCACTCAGCCTTCCTGATTTCTGAACTCTCC
>DATCKK010000089.1:0-12114 GCA_036562325.1 Cytophagaceae bacterium
CTCTATATCTTCACAAAGTATTCCTCCAATTGCAATTACCGGAATAGAAACTTTTTCCTGCTTACACTGATTTGTAATTGCTTCGTAGCCTTTAATTCCTAATATCGGGCTTAGATTTTTTTTGGTGTTAGTAAACCGGAATGGCCCTACTCCTACATAGTTTGCTCCGGCGTTATAATGTTTTTTAATGTCTTCAAATGTATTGGCTGTGCCTCCGATAATAAATTTGTTTCCCAGATATTCTCTGGCTTTTTCTACAGGCGTATCTGTTAATCCTACATGTACTCCGTGTGCGCCTATTGCTTTTGCAATTTCTATATTATCATTAACGATAAGTCGGGCATTATACTTTTTACAAACTTCTAAAACCTCAGAGGCTATCTGCTTCCATTCCTGAACGGGTTTGTCTTTTATTCTTACCTGTATCCAGTCTACACCTCCCTTGCAGGCAAACTCAGCAAGCTCTGCATGAGAATGCCCCTGGATGTCTTGTGTAATATATTGAAGTTCGGATATGTTAAACATAATGATAACCTAATAAACTGTTGTGACTATTAATGAAGTCGGTTACATATTCTTTACCTTCTTTGCACGCATCTTCAAGATCATATCCTTTGGCAAGGTTGGTAAGAATGGCTGATGCCAGTACACATCCTGTTCCATGTTTACTGTTTTTCGTTTTTTCCGACTCAAAAACTTTTCTGTCTCCTTTGCTGAATAAAATATCTGTAGCTTTGTTCCCGTTACTGTGTCCTCCTTTGAGCAATATATTACAATGCTCGCTTAATGTTTTGGCGCCTTCTTCCTCTGACATTTCCGGAAATATTTGCCTGATCTCTTCCAGATTGGGAGTAATTAAATAAAGATATTTACATAAGTCTATTAGCACTGTACGATCTACCGTCTTATGAAATTCGAATCCGGCACTTGCTTTTAGAATGGGATCCCAAACAATTTTAACATCTGGTGATATTTGATGAAGGTACTCAGCGATACTTCTTAATATCTCCAGATTTTCTATTAACCCAATTTTAACATATTTGATGGGGAATCTCCTGGCCAACACTTCTATTTGCTTTATAATGTCTTCCGGAGTTATCCATTTGATGGCATCAAACTCTTTATCATTCTGGAATGTCAATGCAGAACATACCCCGAGCCCATATACTTTATTGGCTTCAAAAGTTTTAATGTCTGCCAGTACTCCGGCACCCGCACTTGGATCAAACCCGGCGATACTTAATAAATATGGCCTTGTATCTGACATGCTCCTTAATCCTTCAAATCGTTTTACTACTTCTATACTACTACCTTGTAAGTCATTCCACAAATATCCTAGTGCTGCAACTCCGTCAAATCCCATTTCTTTAGCAACGCTAATTGTTTCTCCATTAATTCCTCCTAATGCAATGAGTTTGGGTTTGCTTTTGGTTCTTTGCTTTAAGTAGGTGGCTAGTTCATTTCGGTTGAAGGGACTGTTGTAGCCTTCTTTTGAAATACTATTAAACACAGGGCTAAGAAAGCAATAGCTAAACCCCGGAGTAAGACTTTCAACCTCATCAATACTATGAGCCGACGTACTTATTGTTAATCCTCTTGATGTAGCAGTTTTTATTTGTTGAGAAAGCTCTTTGTTATTTATCTCTTTTATATACCTGGAGGGAAAATGAATTCCCTTGAAGTTATATTTTTTTATAAGCGAATAATGGGAGTGAATAACCATTTGCTTATAAAATTTAGGAGGAATTTTGGCAAGGTAATTTAATAACTCCTTTTCACTCAGGCCAGGCTTTCGTACATGGAAACAGGAAAGCCCGGCTTCAAATAATTGAATCAGGCTTTCCTCTTCCTGAGGAATATTAATAGGGTTTGATATAACTATTAGTTTCATATTCCATGCCTGGAGAGTTATCTGTTTAGAGTTACAGATAAATATTCCCTCCGGTTTCTGCAAATTCTTTAGCTTTCTCTTCCAGCCCTTTCTTTAACGCTTCTTCTTCCTGTAAGCCTGACTTTTCAGCATATTCTCTTACATCCTGTGTAATTTTCATTGAGCAGAAGTTGGGGCCGCACATAGAACAGAAATGGGCAACTTTAGCTCCCTCTGCAGGTAATGTTTCATCATGAAACTCTCTTGCTGTTTCAGGATCCAAAGAAAGGTTGAACTGATCTTCCCATCTGAATTCGAAACGTGCTTTACTTAGAGCGTTATCTCTGTATTGAGCTCCGGGATGTCCCTTGGCAAGGTCGGCAGCGTGGGCAGCAATCTTATAAGTAATAACTCCGTCTTTAACATCTTTTTTGTTGGGCAGGCCTAAGTGTTCTTTAGGAGTTACATAACAAAGCATGGCACATCCGAACCAGCCAATCATGGCTGCACCGATACCGGAGGTAATATGGTCATAACCTGGCGCAATATCTGTAGTCAATGGCCCAAGCGTATAGAAAGGTGCTTCATGACACTCCTTCAATTGCTTGTCCATATTTTCTTTTATCAAATGCATAGGAACGTGGCCAGGCCCTTCGATCATAGTTTGTACGTCATGCTTCCATGCTATTTTGGTTAACTCGCCCAGAGTTTCCAATTCTCCAAACTGTGCTGCATCATTAGCATCTGCGATGGATCCAGGCCTTAATCCGTCACCTAAAGAGAACGATACGTCGTATGCTTTCATGATCTCGCAGATCTCTTCAAAGTGAGTATACAGGAAGTTTTCTTTGTGGTGAGCCAGACACCATTTAGCCATGATAGAACCACCACGGGAAACAATACCTGTTACCCTTTTGGCAGTTAATGGAATATATCTTAATAAAACTCCTGCATGTATAGTAAAGTAGTCGACTCCCTGTTCAGCTTGTTCTATTAATGTATCTCTGAATAGTTCCCAGGTAAGTTCTTCTGCTTTGCCGTTAACTTTTTCTAAAGCCTGATAGATAGGTACAGTGCCGATAGGTACAGGAGAGTTTCTAATGATCCATTCTCTTGTTTCGTGAATGTTTTTACCGGTTGAGAGGTCCATGATTGTGTCAGCTCCCCAACGACATGCCCATACGGCTTTTTCTACTTCTTCTTCTATACTGGAAGTAACGGCGGAGTTACCAATATTGGCATTTATTTTCACCAGGAAGTTTCTTCCAATGATCATAGGTTCACTTTCCGGGTGATTGATGTTGGCTGGAATAATTGCTCTACCTGCTGCAACCTCTTCTCTTACAAACTCAGGAGTGATTAGCTTAGCAGGAGTTCTGGCGCCAAAGCTATTTCCCGGATGCTGATGCCCCAAGTCGTTGATTTCGTCAATACGTTGGTTTTCACGTATCGCGATATACTCCATTTCAGGAGTAATAATTCCTTTTTTAGCATAATGTAACTGCGTTACATTATGTCCTGGTTTGGCTCTGAGAGGAGCTTTGATGTGCTCAAATCGTAAATGGTCTAAAGATTTATCATTAAGTCTTTCTCTACCATATTCCGAAGAAATGGATGGTAATTGTTCCACATCACCTCTTTTTAAGATCCACTCTTCTCTCAGCCTGTTTAATCCTTTATGTACATCAATATTAACTTCCGGATCGGTATATGGCCCGCTGGTATCATATACAGTCACGGAAGGGTTTTTAGTAACTTTTTTTCCAAGGGAAGATTTGATGACAGTATCAGTAACGGAAATTTCTCTCATTGCCACTTTAATGTCATGTATTTTCCCTTTTACATATATTTTTCGGGAAGCCGGAAACGGATCCCTGGTAATTATTTCTGCGCTTGGTATTTTGTCTTGCTTCATGATATTTTGTTTTCTTTGAAGGTTCAATAATAAAATTACCCACCTTGGGTTGCTCTAATGATTGTTACTTTATCTTTTTCCTGAATGGAATAGGTATCCCATTCAGCTTTGGGAATCACTATGTCGTTGATGGCGACAGCTATTCCTTTTTGAGATAAAAGCTTAAGGTCTGCAAGTAACCCGGATAGGGATACATTGTTTCCGATTTGCTTCAATTCATTGTTGATAATAATGTCCATCATGTCCATTTTGGGAATAAATAAATCTAGTAACATGAAAGACTGAATGGGGATGGTTTGTCGCAGGACAAGAGACAGGCATTAACTTTTCCCTTCGGCAGTACTAACTGCATCAGGTTCCAAGGGTATCATCTCAGTCCTGAAATATTCAGGACACCCCTAAAGTCTTTCTGGTTTAAAGATATAATTTAATTTGATAAAAACCAATTAAAAAAGCCCGGCCACGCAAAAGCCGGCTTTTTACGATAGTAAGCCTCTTTAAAAGTCAGATTATCTGTTACGGAAATTTATTAACTCCTTTCGGAAACTTCTCATAATCTTCCTGTTCTAAATAGTTATATAACACATCTAAAAAAAACAGCCTGGTTTTTGATTGATAGTCAAAACATTTCATTTGTTTATTGCTTTAATAATGCGGTCTTTTCCATTTATGTCTTTTATGATTTCAACATTTTGAAAATTATTGGCTGTTAAAATG
Organism: Cytophagaceae bacterium; assembly: GCA_036562325.1. Lineage (GTDB taxonomy): Bacteria > Bacteroidota > Bacteroidia > Cytophagales > Cytophagaceae > DATCKK01. The sequence continues at coordinate 4,503 of DATCKK010000089.1, forward strand.
GCTGAGGTTTCCTTGCCTAAAAACTCATTTATTTCAAAAAATAGCAATCCACCTTCTTTTAGGAATTTCGCTGCAAATTCAGTAATTGCCTGGTAATAGATCAAAGGGTTTTCATCTTTTACATAGAGGGAAATTTCAGGCTCAAACTGCAACACGTTTTTATTCATTAAACGTTTTTCGCTTTCGCGAACGTAGGGAGGATTACTTACAATAATATCAAACGGCCCGTTGGTTTTACCCAGGGCTTCGGAAAGTTCTTTTGAAAGTATGTCAGTTTGTTGAAAAAGAACATTAACCTGGTTGAGTCTGGCATTTGCTTTTGCAGTCTCTAAAGCCTTTTCACTTATATCGATACCGTATACAATACTTTCCTTCATTTCACTTGCCAGTGTTATGGCAATTGCCCCACTACCGACTCCAATATCCAGAATTTTCCCTTTTTTTCCAGAATTGATGATAAGATGACATAATTCTTCTGTTTCAGGGCGGGGGATAAGAACCGATGGATTTACTTTAAATTTTCTCCCGTAAAAGTATGATTCTCCTATAATGTACTGAACCGGTTCAAATTGGTTTATTCTTTCAATAATTTTGTCTATTTTATCTGTTGAAAGTGTGTTTGTTTCCAAAACTTTATCTGCCAGTATATCCGGTTTTTTTATATCCCAAAGATCTTCCAGAATCAAAAAAGTAATAGAGGTAGCTTCTTCTTTGTCATAAACAGAGATTTTGTTTTTTATATATTCGAAAATCTTTTTAGCAGAAGATGGGGTAGTTAGCGTCAAAGTAGTAAGATTTGTGTTAACATTGTAAAAAAAGGATTTTAACTGAAATTAAGCAATAACGTATTTTACAATTACAAAATTTGTTTGAGTTGAAGGACGAAGAATTATATATGCGTCGGGCACTGGAACTTGCTTTAATGGGGGCAGGCAGTGTAAGCAGTAATCCAATGGTGGGATGTGTCATTGTTAAAGGTGACAGAATAATAGGGGAGGGTTACCATAAAAAATTTGGCGAGGCTCATGCCGAAGTAAATGCTATTAATTCAGTAGAAGATAAAGAACAACTGGAAGGGGCCGTGGTATATGTTACCCTTGAGCCATGTAGCCATCAGGGAAAAACACCTCCGTGTGCAGATTTGCTCATCCGGTATCCGTTAAAAAAAGTAGTTGTTTGTAATCTTGATCCCAACCCTTTAGTGGCGGGTAGAGGAATTCAAAAGATAAAAGATGCCGGTATTGAAGTAGAAACCGGTCTGCTGGAGGCTGAAGGCAGAGCGTTGAATAAACGATTTTTTCATTGGATAGAAAAAAGACAGCCATATGTAATTTTGAAGTGGGCTCAAACAGCAGATGGCTTTATTGCCAGGGATAATTATGATTCTAAATGGATAAGTAATGCGTTATCCAGAAAACTGGTGCATAAATGGCGAAGCGAAGAAGATGCCGTGTTGGCAGGTACAAAAACAGTGCTGTATGACAATCCCCAATTAAATGTAAGGGATTGGGCCGGCAGAAATCCAATAAGATTATTCATAGATAAAAAGCTTGAAGTTCCCTTAGATTATCATATATTAGATAATTCTCAAAAAACGATTTGTTATAACTGTTGCAAGAATGAAGATGAAGGGAGGCTTCATTATGTAAAGGTGCCTGAAAATACTTGTTTTATTTCATTTATATTAAATGATTTATATGATAGAGGAGTTCAATCCGTTATTGTGGAGGGCGGAACAAACCTTCTAAAAGGGTTTATTGAAAATGACTTATGGAATGAGATTCGTGTGTTTCATTCAGAGCAAACTTTTGGAAGTGGGATAACAGCGCCGGTTTTTCGCGGGACATTATTAGCTGATCATATCCTGCTAAATGATAGGCTTTCTATCTATTATCCTTTAACAACCAGATATAGCTATTGATGCAAAAAATTCTTAAGACGTATCTAAAGAAACTAACTAATCTTACCGGTAATAACCGGTCTATTCTGCTTCTTAAGCTAAGCAGAGAGAATGATATGGATTTGCATCAACTGGATTTTTTGAATGATAAGCCTTCGTTTAATATTATCCAGCAATTAATAGAAAGTAAAAGTAAAATAAACTTATGTAGCTATCTGGACAGCAGAAATGCTAAGGTAAATGAAGCAAGCCTTCAACTTAAAAGGATACAACGTAAAGATGATTTTATATTTGAAGAAAGAGGTTCGAGAGATCTTTATGTTGGATGGCCATTTATTAATGGAAAGTTATCAGATGACACGCTTGTCCGATGCCCTTTGATATTTTTTCCTGTTTCTATCGAGGTGGTAGATAATACATGGAAGATGGAGCTGCGAAAAGATATTTCTGTATCTTTTAATAAAAGTTTTTTATTGGCATATGCTTACTTCAACAAGGTATATATAAGTGATGATTTTCTGGAAACGACGTTTGATGAGGTGGAAAATGATATACAGGTTTTCAGGAATTATTTATATCAATTATTGAAACAAAGTTCTGTTGAAGTTAATTTCAATCAGGACTTGTATCTTAACCAACTGTCACATTTTTATAATTACAAAAAACAGGACTTTGAAGATAAGTTTAGGACAGGAGAACTAAAGTTAAGCAATGAAGCAGTGCTGGGCTTTTTCCCACAGGCTGGGTCATATCTTGTTCCGGATTATGAGTGTATGTTGGAGGACTCAAGCTTGACGAATATGGAAGATTTTTTCTATGCCCGAACTTACTCCAAAGAGGAAGCCGACACGGAAGTAATCTATATACAAAAGGTAAAGGAAGAACAAACAATAACTCCATTTCATTACGATGTTTCACAGGAGAATGCAATAAAAGCTGTTAAAAAAGGAAATTCACTTGTGGTTCAGGGCCCTCCGGGAACTGGTAAATCACAGTTGATCTGTAACCTTATCTCTGATTTTATAGCAAGGGGAAAAAGAGTATTACTGGTAAGCCAGAAAAGAGCAGCTTTAGATGTAGTACATCAACGATTGTCGGAGAGTGAGGTAGGAGATTTTATAGGCCTGGTGCATGACTTTAAAAATGACAGAGCTTCTATCTTCAAACAAATCAATTCACAAATAGAAAGGCTTGATGAGTATAAATATAAAAATAACAGTCTTGACAGTTTGCATCTGGAAAGGCAGTTTATTCAGCTAAGCCGGGAAATAGATCAGACTACGGATGAATTGGAGGAGTTCAGAATAGCGTTGTTTAATGAAGCGGACTGTGGGATTTCTATTAAAGAGCTTTATCTCTCAAGTGATAAAAATGCCCCCAGCATTAATCTTCATCAGGCTTTCAAAAATTTTGATTTTAAAACCTTATATCAGTTTGAGAACTTACTACATAACTTTCTTCCTTATGCATTTAAATATGAAAAAGAAAATTATCCATGGAAGGATAGGGTAAGTTTTAAAGATTATGGGTTAAATGATCAGAAAGCGATCTGTGAACTTCTGGATTATATACCTGTCTATATTAAACAACTTGCAGGTAAGATTGCTGAAGTGATAGATGTTTCTCTTGACCTTGATGATTGCGAGTGGATTGCAGACAGGGAGGCTCTTATAAAAGAGTTTTTATTATTAATAGAAGAGGAAGAGTCATTTAATAATCTGACCTATTCACTTAATAAAAATTCTAATCTTGACTGGTTAATAGTAAAGGAAAAACAAATTAGAGAATGTTTTGCAGGACATGGAGTAGAGTTGTCCATCCAAAAAGAAGATCTGGGTGTTTTTCATGATGCTTTGGAAAATGCGTGGAGAGCCAAGAAGAATATTTTTAACTGGATAGGCTGGTGGATGTTTTCTAAAGATAGAATTTATGTACAACGTGCTTTTGTCAATAATAAACAAAAGTGGACGGATGAAGGATTCAAATCTTTGATAGCGCGAATTGATAACCGGATGAACCTTGAACACCATTTAACGGAGCTAAGAGCATGTGAATGGTTGTCCGGTGTGCCTGAAGATTATAATCCTGCTTCATTTGATCGTTGGTTCCATTATCAACATACTGCTCTGGCTGCTAAAGAAAAGTTAATGGAGTTAAGAGGGCTTAAAGATTTCCTTACAATCACAGACCTCGACTATGCTACTTTAAAAAGTAAATTATTCAAACTTATCGATCTGGTAAGGGATGTCCCTGCAAAGAGGAAAGAGTGGCAAAGGTATTTGACTCCAAGGCAGATTAGTAAAATATTAGCAAAGCCTGAGTTTGCGCAGACACTGAAGTCGTTTTTATTGAAGGATTTCGATTCATTGGTTGAGTTCGATAAGATGTATGATGGATTAAGGCCAGGGGAAAAGAGTGTTGTTGCATTGTTACTAGAACATAATAAGAGAGATAATGTAGGTGAACTTGTTCAGCTTTTTAAGAATTCATTGAAGCTGCACTGGATCGATTATATAGAAGCGAAGTTTCCTGTATTACGCTCAGTTTCCACTATGCGGATGGAGCAACTGGAAAGGCAGTTGCAGCAGGCAATAAAAGAAAAGCTAAAGATATGTAAAGAAATATTGTTGTTGAGAGCCCGTGAGAATACTTATCGCCATGTCAATTTTAACCGCCTTAATAATATGGTTACCTATCGGGAATTGAAGCATCAGGTGACTAAGAAGAAAAAGGTGTGGCCGTTAAGAAAAGTGATTAGTAGTTTCTCTCACGAAATATTTGATCTTATTCCATGTTGGATGGCTTCTCCGGAATCTGTTTCGGCCTTATTCCCCATGGAGCCATTTTTTGATTTAGTTATTTTTGATGAAGCTTCACAGTGCTATGTTGAAAAGGGAATACCTGCTATATACAGAGCTAAACAGATAGTAATTACAGGTGACAGCAAACAACTTCCTCCTAATGATTTATATAGTATCCGGTATGACGATGAGACAGAAGAGGATGAAAATGCTTTTGTTCTCGAAACAGATTCATTGCTGGATGTAGCGTCGAAATACTTAACAAGAGTTCAGTTGACGGGCCATTACCGAAGCAGAAAGCCTGAGTTGATTGACTTCTCTAATAAATATTTTTATAAAAATACCTTACGCCTGCTTCCGAGAAGGGAAGATATGTTAAGTTCTGAAACAGCTATTGAGTTTATCAAAGTAGAAGGACTTTGGAAAAATCAATGTAATGCTCCTGAAGCAGCTAAAGTAATTGATCTTATCAATAGTTTACTAAAGAAAAATCCGGAAAAGACTATTGCTGTGGTGACTTTTAACTTTAAACAACAGATGTTGATTCAGGATATGCTGGATGAGTTGTTTGAGAAAGAATCGCTTAAAAGGCCAGAGTCTTTGATAGTAAAAAATATAGAAAATATTCAGGGTGATGAGAGAGATGTTGTGATTTTTTCTGTGGGTTATGCCAGAGATAGTAACGGTAAATTAACTATGAACTTTGGCAGCCTTAATGCTGAAGGGGGAGAAAATCGATTAAATGTGGCTATCTCAAGAGCGAAGGAGAAAATTTATCTGGTAACGAGTCTGGAAGCTTCAGAACTTAAGGTTGATAATGTGAAGCACGAAGGGCCAAAGTTACTTCAAAAGTATCTGGAGTATGCTAAGGATGTATCAGAACGAAGATATAGAACATTGTTTGAAAGTGCATTAGATAAACGCCCTGAATGGTATTTAAGTAAACAATTGGCGACTTTGCAATACGAGAAAGAAATGATCATGTCTGAGGAGTTGCCTTTTGCCGATCTTACTGTTATTAAGAATCAACAATACAGCGGAGTGGTTTTAACCGATGATGTTTCTTATTATACAAGCTTATCTGCTAAAGATTATCATGGATATAGGCCATTGATGTTAAAAACCAACGGATGGACTTATAAGAGAGTTTTTAGCAGAGAACTATGGAACGATAAAGAAAGCCTGGAGTTAGAGATACGGAAACAGTTTTATCAATAGTATGATTAAAATTTTTACTATTCTCATTGCTTTAAAAAATCTGGTATGTCCCTGCAATAAGATGATCAGAGGAGAAGAGTTTGAGAGGGCGGGAAGGGATTATAAAATAAAAAGAATAAGCAGGCTTGCTCCGGAAGTGAATGAATGTTCGGGGTTAGAGTTGGCTGAGGAGGCTGGGGTATTTTATGCTAATAATGACAGTGGAGGAAAACCTGAACTTTATAAGATAGACAGAAATGGAAACCTAATAGAAACCATTTCATTGAATGGCATTAAAAACCGTGATTGGGAAGACCTGGCCAAAGACGACAGTGGTGCCATTTACATTGGTGATTTTGGTAATAACTCCAATAGAAGGAAAGATCTTAAGATATATAAGGTTTATAACGGGAAAATAGATAGCATTATGTTTAGCTATCCTGACCAGACAGAATTTCCACCTTCTTCAAAGAAAAACAGGAATTTTGATATGGAGGCTTTTTTCTGGTATAACGACAGTTTGTATCTGTTCTCCAAAAACTGGGGAGATAAAAAAGTAAAATTTTATCGTTTGCCCGATCGGCCAGGTAGCTATAAGGCAGATTTGCTGGGGAGGGTAACTCTAAAAAATATGATTACTTCGGCTGATATAAGCCCGGATGGAAAGCAATTTGTTTTATTAAGCTATGGAAAAGTTTATCTGTTTAATAATGTCAGAGAAAATGGGTTCGCCTTTCAGCCTTATCAATGTAAAAGATTTGCCCGCAGCGGCCAGGCAGAAGCAATAGTTTATATAAACAATGAAGAATTACTGATTACTAATGAAGGAGGGAAGGTTTTTTTGATGAAAAAAAGAAAAGCTCGTTAGAATTTTTATTCCTTTGTCGCTTTTTCCACCCTAACTCCAAAGGCTGCTAATCCCTCTAGTTCTTCTTGCCTCATATACTGCTGAGTTTTGAAAATATAAGTACCAGGAGAGGGGAACTTGTAATCTTTTAATGCAAGGATGGTGTAATCGAAGTTGTTGCCTATACCTGATCCATAGGGCACGCCGGTTTTCGGATTAAAAAGGTCCATGTTTTGAAGCGCTTTTTCAATTTCTTTACCGGTAGTATCTGTGAGGGTGTAATTTACATAGAGATTATGATATGGGTACTGGTCAGTGTACCTTACATTGTAGTAAATGTTGTAAGGTACATCTGCATCAGTGATTAAGAACTGAAATTCCAACTCATTGCTTTGTGCCCAGGAGCCAGATTCAAGGTCAGTGATGCTGTCAAAAATTTTATTTGAGTCGCAACTGACTATTAAAAGACTTAATAGTGCAAAGCAAAGAAGTTGTACTTTCATAGGTTATTTTACCACCCGGGGGGTATTGGCCGCACCGGGATTATTTTTTTTCTTATTCTTTTTCTTCTTTTTCTTTTTCTTTTGAGACTTGAATTTGTCATCAAATCTGGCCAGCTCACTCTTTTCTTTCAGCAATTGCTCATCTTCTTTAGTGGTTTCTATTTCATTAGCTTCGAGTGTTGCCGGAGAAATACCTTTCTTATTTAATTCCAATATTTCATTTACCCTTTCTACGGATAGAGGATACCAGGTAGTTTCTTCCTTGTATCCAAACCACATGATCTTCTTGAAAATATCGGTCTTTTGTAAATAAGCACTTCCTTTCTGAGTTGTTAATGGCTCTTCTACTAATGGAATATCTTTT
>DATCKK010000092.1:0-8347 GCA_036562325.1 Cytophagaceae bacterium
GGCTATTCCTATTTTCCAGTCATACCCAAGTGGCCTTATAACCGGCTCTATCACTTTTCCGAAAGTACCTGCATAAGAAGCTTCCAATTTATTGGAAGCGATCAGATTTTGAGTTTGTTCTTCATCCAGATTTAAGCGCTCACTTTGCTCTATCGCCGCAGCTTCCGCTCTTTCCATCGAATCAGAAGGGCCGTAAGAAGCCAATACCCACAATACAATGGAAATGGCAATGATAATTTTTCCGGCTTCAAATACGAATGCCTTTACTTTTTCAACAATGGTATATCCCACATTTTTCCATCGTGGCATCCGGTAATCCGGAAACTCCATAATAAAATAACTTTTCTGTTTACTGCTGATAATCTTATTCATTATCCAGCCAGAACCAATAGCCGCGAGGAATCCCAACAGATAAAGCCCCATTAATACCAAACCCTGGATATTTACAAAACCCAACACATTGGTTGCCGGTACTACCAATGCAATAAGAATAGTATATACAGGTATACGTGCAGAACAACTCATTAACGGCGTTACAAACAGGGTAACCAATCGCTCCTTCCAATTATCGATACCACGAGTAGCCATAATGGCCGGAACAGCACAGGCGACACCAGAAATGAGAGGAACCACACTTTTTCCATTCATACCCATCGGCCGCATGATCTTATCCATCAGGAACATTACTCTTGACATATAGCCAGACTCTTCCAAGATGGCGATAAATGCAAAAAGAATAGCTATTTGAGGAATGAATATAAGTATCCCGCCCAGTCCTGAAATTAAGCCTTCTGTAAGTAGCTCTGTTAACGGACCTTCCGGCAATGTATTAATTAAAAAATTATTGAAGGCTGCTATTTGTCCATCAATGAAATCCATTGGTATTGCTGCCCACGCGAAAACAGCCTGAAAAATCAGGAGCAAGATGAAGAAGAATACCAAATATCCTAATATCTTATGGGTTAGTATTTTATCCAACTTATTGCTAAAAGCATCTTTCCTTCCAGATTCAGGCTCCGCTACTACCTTTGATATCAGTTGATGAATTAGTTCATATCGGGCTATGGTTTCTTTAGATTGAATCAGGCGGCTATCAAACCCTGCTTTCGTTACTATTTCTTCAATTAATGTTTTTTCCTTAGCCTCGAGGCTATTTATATTTTTGTACTGATGGGCTAACTGGAGCGCCATATAATCATTCTCCAATCCTAAACTTCTCTTTACCTGCTCTACTACTTCCGGAGCAAGGTCCATAGGCTTAAGATAGCTTTCAGGCGCATTATGGACAGGACATGCAATGGCTGCTTTAAGCTGATCCACGCCTTTCCCATTTCTGGCATTAATAGGAACTACGGGAACCTGAAGATCTTTTTGCAACTGCTCAATATTTACTTTTAATCCTCGCCTCTCCGCAACATCCATCATATTTAAGGCAAGTATCACAGGGAATCCCAGGTCCCTTATCTGGGTAAATAATAACAGGTGTCTTTTAAGGTTGGAAACATCAACAACTACGATAAGAAAGTCAGGGTAGTGCGGGTCTTTGCGATTATTTAAAAAATCAAATACTACCTGCTCATCCAAAGACTTGGGGTACAAACTATAGGTTCCGGGCAAATCTATGATTTCGGCTGACATTCCCTCTGTCAGCTTACATATACCATACTTTTTATCAACAGTAACGCCAGGGAAATTACCAATCTTTTGCTTTAAGCCGGTAAGATGATTAAACAAGGAGGACTTCCCGGAATTGGGATTCCCCAGCAATGCAACTTTGGGAATATTTCGAACCATAGTATTATCGCAGCATTATGGTAGCTGCTTCATTCAACCGAAGAGAGAGATTATAGCCTGCAACTTTTATACAAATAGGGTCACCCAAGGGTGCTTTACAACTAAGCTCTACTTCGGATCCTGGCAAACACCCCATTTCCAAAAGTTTAAGAGACATATCATCATCTCTAAAACAGCAGATGAAGCCTTTTTCACCTACTTTTAAGTCTGCAACGCTCTTTTTTGGTTCCCCCATTCTTATTTAGAATAATTTTAAACAAATGTAATAATGAAAGGATAAGTAAACAAAGAAAATGTAAGTTCTAAATTCTAAATAAAAATTTAAATTTAATGGAGGAACAAATAAGCTTTTAACAATTTTTAGAGTTTTAGAAATAAGAGCTTAGATATTTCCAATTACTCCGTATAGAATACTCGTTTAACCCTCTCACTAACTCCTGTAAGAATTTCATAGGATATGGTGCCTATCTCATTAGCAATCTCATAGATAGGAAGGTCTTTGCCAAATACTATTACCTCATCTCCTTCATTGGCATTTACTCCTGTAATATCCACCATGGTCATATCCATACAAACATTTCCGATTACCGGACAAAGTTTATTGTTTATCAATACCTTTCCTTTCCCGTTGCTAAATCTTCTGTCGAAGCCATCTGCATAACCAATGGCAATAGTGGCAATAGTAGTCGCTTTTTCTACCTTGCCTTTTCGGCTATAACCGACAGATTCTCCCGGAGCAACCCTTTTTATCTGTGATATGATGGTTTTTAATGTCCCTACCGTTTGAAGCTTCTCCTGTTCCATCTGATTTGCCTCTACACCATACAAACCGATACCTAATCGCACCATGTCAAACTGAAAATCAGGGAAGCGGACAATACCCGCAGAGTTCAGCGCATGTTTAATTACTTTATAACCCAGAACCTCTTCGATACAATTAGCCATAAACTCAAACCTTTGTACCTGCTCTTTTGAAAAGTCATTGAACTCTGCCCCATCCGCCCCTGCCAGATGGGTAAAAACAGAAGCTACCTCAATTTGAGGATTTTGCTTCAGCCATTCAATTAACCCCTCCAGGTCCTCCTTTTCAAAACCAAGGCGGTGCATACCACTATCTATTTTCAGGTGTATTTTACAGGAAGGATGATTGTTCTTCTTCATATACTCCTGAAGTTCCCTTGCTATTTTAAGGCTATAAATCTCCGGTTCAAGGTTATAGTGCATTATGTTCTCCAGTGTTTGGTAAGAAGGGTTCATTACCATTATTGGAGTAGTGATACCATTTTGTCGTAATTGTACACCTTCATCGGCATAGGCTACTGCCAGGTAATCTACCCGGTGAAACTCCAACAAGCTCGCTACTTCATTGCTGCCACTGCCATAAGCAAAGGCTTTAACCATTACCATGATTTTGGTATCGGGCTTCAATCTTGACCGGTAATAGTTCAGGTTACTGGAAAGTGCGTCCAGATTTATTTCCAGCACTGTCCCATGCACCTTATTTTGAAGTTTCCTAATTATCTTTTCAAACTGAAAAACCCGTGCGCCTTTTACCAGTATCAGCTCGTCTTCAAAGGTTTTCTCCTGAATAGAGTTTATGAAGTCCTCCGTACTTGCATAAAAAGTAGCAGAAGAAGGGAATACATTTTTATTTTTTAAAATGACCGGCCCAATACCTATTACCCTGTCTACCCCTTTTTCCTTTAATACTTCACTTATTGATTTATACATTTCCTGTTCTTCCAGGCCCGATTCCAGTAAGTCCGAAAGGATTAAGGTCTTTTTAGCTCTTTGTTTTTGCTGACCCAGAAAGTCTAGTGCCATATGTAGCCCGGCCAGGTCATTATTGTAGGTATCATCGATAATGTATGACCCATTGACTGCTTCCTTAAGTTCCAACCTCATGGCAATAGGCTGAAGAGACCTTACCCTGTTTTGTACCTCTGCAAAATCTATTTTAAAGTACAACAAGACAGCAATACAATGTATAATATTTTCTAATGAAGCATTATCACGAAAAGGTACATTAAGGTCAAAAGAACCCTCCGGAGATGTTATTTTCAATAAAGTACCCGAACCTGTATACCCCGCTTTCATGACCGTCATATCTGCATTTCCATTCCAGGACCAGGAAAACTTTTGGCAATCATACTTCTGTAATTCTTCCTCAACACCGGAATAATCTTTATTGTAAAAAACCATTCGGCAGTCTTTGAAAAGCTTTAGCTTCTCCCGGATCTTTTCTTTTCTATCTTTAAATCCCGAATCGTGTGCCGTACCGATATTGGTTAGTACTCCATAAGTTGGCCGCAGGATATCAGCCAACTTTTCCATTTCCGAGGGTTGAGATATCCCTGCTTCAAATATCCCCAGATTGTGAGATTTGTTGATTTCCCATACCGAAAGAGGGACTCCTATTTGTGAGTTATAGCTTTTGGGGCTTTTTACAATGGTAAAGTCCTTAGTTAAAAGTTGACTCAACCACTCCTTAACAATGGTCTTTCCATTACTTCCTGTAATGGCTATAACCGGCAGCTGAAACAGAGATCGGTGATAAGAGGCAACTTGCTGGAGTGCCTGTATGCTATTATTTACCTGAAGTATATTCGCCTGGGGAAAATCTGCAGGATTCAGGAGGGCGTGCTTCTCAACGACAAACTGCTTAACACCCTTTTGATACAGTTCTTTTATATACCGGTGGCCGTCATGTCGTTCCCCTTTAACTGCGAAGAAAACAGACCCCGCTGATGCCATCGGTTTCCTGCTATCCAGAAAAATATTTTTTATGAAAAAGTTGCCCGAATAAGAAATTATATCCCCCTGTGTAATTTCCCCCAACTTTTGAAAATCCAGCATAAACTATTGTTTTACAGCAGCTACAGGCTGTTCCTGACCTTTGGTCAATTTAAGAACTTTATTGTAGAGTAACAAAAGAATGATACCTGCTAACAAAGTAAAACAACCAAGAATTCCAAAAGCATAGACAATGTTTGAGCCTTGAGAGAAGAATGGAATCCAGAATATAAGGATGAATACAATCCTGATCACCGTAGTGATCACATTAAAAATACTATTTACCCTTCCGGTCAAATCATTGGGGATAAGTTTAAACAAAAAGGAAACCCGGAATATACGAGAGCCGGAATTAGCAAAACCTATAAAGAACGACACAATATAAAATATCCAGACCGCCCTTGTAACTGCGCATATAAAAAACGCAATGGTTGTAAGAAAGGTAAGAAGAATAATGGAACGAGGTATTGGCATGGACCTTAATACTTTGCTTATCACAAAACCGGAAATGAGCGATCCTGATGCATACATTAATTCCGTAAGGCCAACAACATCACCACCCCGCTGTAAGTGAGCCGATATATAAATTGGGACAAGGCTAAAAATCTCTACTAATACGACGATGAATATGGCATAAGAGCAGATTCCGAATATGGTAACCAGAGGGTTTTTCTTAAGGTAGTCATAACCAACTTTGAGCCTATCCGTCAAGTCTCCTTCATCTGCCTCAATCTGAGTTACATTTCTAACAGGCTTGTGCCGGATAAAAATAATCATGATAAAGGATAAAATGTAGGTTATTCCATCCAAAAGGAATATTTCATGCAGTTCCCATTTCCTAACCTGGATAGGGATACTAAGATTAATTCCTAAATTGGTCAGGTCGATAGTAGTATTCATACCCTCCAAAAGTATGGCTCCGAGCGCTGCGGCTGCAATAGATGTGGACTGGCCGACTATTTCAATATAGGAAGTGACCCGGGTGTAATCTTTGGGATCCGATATTTCCTGGGCAAAAGCATATAAATTGGGGTAATGAATATTATATCCGTAAAAAGTGGTGGTAAACACCATAACTATAAGTATGGCGGGGAGAACTTCTTCCTTAAAACCCAGAGAAGCAACAGACAACACAATTAACCCTTCAATAAAATTGGTGCCCAGAAACACATCTTTCCTGTTAAATCCGTCTACCAATGCACCGGCATACAGCCCCCAAAAAATAGAGCCTAATGTAATTACGGCATAAAAACCCATCCACATCCCGGACTCATTTCTTACGTGAATGAAATACCAGGGAATGGAAAGCATGGTTATACCCTGAGCAAATCCGGATATTCCGTTTGCAACAAAGAGAAGGTTAAGCGCTTTTTTATTTTTCAATTTCTTAAATTGAAAGTAATATTACAAATTATGTCCATACACAAAAATGCTAAAACATTGACAGAGAAAGAAGCATTTATTAAAGCTTCTGCTTTTTGTGCTTATCAGGAACGCACTCAAAATGAGGTACGCGCCCGGTTATACCAATACGGGCTGAATATGGATAAAGTTGAAGAAATTTTATGCATGTTGATCGAAGAAAATTTTATAAATGAAGAAAGATATGCAAAATCTTTTGTAAGAGGGAAATTTCGCCTTAAAAAATGGGGGAGAGTCAAAATTAAAAAAGAGTTGAAAGAAAGAGGACTTTCGCCTTACTGCATTCAAAAAGGCATGGAAGAGATAGATGAAGAGGAATATATAAATACACTAACTATGCTTGCGGAAAAAAAAGCCGAAGAAGTAAAAGAAAAAGATATATTCATCAAAAAACAAAAAATAGCCCGCTACCTCGCAGGAAAGGGATACGAGCAAGATTTAGTGTGGGATATAGTGAATAGTACAACCCAATAACGTTTTTTCCCCTGGAACACGGTATTATATTCCTCTTCAATATGGGGTCAATTCCGAGATTTTAATATTTCGTTTGAAACCCAACTCCAGATCGCTGGTCAATTAAATACCCCAAAAATAAAAGAACCTGTTCCCCAAATTTGAAAACAGGCTCTTTGCGCTTATCTCTTCAGAAGACTTTTATTTCACAACAGCTTCTGAAAAAAACAAGCCTTCATTTAATGAGTTCAATGCCTCATTCTTATATTGTGTAGCTACAAGAATGGAGATATTGTTTTTGCTTCCACCATAAGAAATCATTCGCACCGGTATATTTTCTAACGAATCAAATATTTTTCTGACAATACCCTTTTTCTCGGCCAGGAAGTCACCCACAATACATATAATTGTTTGTTCCGTATCTATTTCAACCATGCAAAACTCCTTCAGCTCGGCGGCGATCTTTTCCAGGTTTTTAGGATCATCTATCGTTAGTGATATAGCCACCTCCGAAGTGGTGATCATATCTATCGGTGTTTTATATTTTTCAAAAATCTCGAATACTTTTCTCAAAAACCCGTAAGCAAGTAACATTCTGGTAGACTTGATCTTAATAGCCGTAATGTTATCTTTTGCTGCTATTGCTTTAATTTCCTTTGGAGTGGTATTGTTAGCAATCAAAGTACCTTTTGCTTCAGGTTGGATGGTATTCAGCAACCTAACCGGAATACCAAATTTCTTCGCAGGAAGTATGGTAGACGGATGAAGAATTTTAGCTCCGAAATAAGCCAACTCAGCAGCTTCGTCAAAAGTCAGCTCTGCAATAGGGAATGTTCTTTTTACAATTCGGGGATCATTGTTATGCATTCCGTCTATGTCTGTCCAGATCTGAATTTCCTCTGCACGGATTGCTGCACCAATTAAAGATGCAGTATAATCACTTCCTCCTCTTTTCAAATTATCTATTTCTCCCTCAGCGTTTTTACAAATATACCCCTGAGTGATGAAGATGTGTACATCCGGATATTGATTAATCAGCGCCCCAAGCTTTTCTTCAATAAATGGCAATACCGGCTCATGGTCTTCATCAGTCTTCATAAATTCCAAAGCTGGCAACAATACAGAGTTATACCCCTGCTCCAAAAGATATTCCTGAAATAACTGAGTAGATATTAATTCACCTTCTGCCAAAAGCACTTTTACTTCTTTCTCAGTAAATTCTTTTGTAGTATGGCTTTTAACAAAGTTGTAGTGCTCTTCAATAATAGCTTCTCCTTTTTTTAAAGCTTCAGGAGTAGAGTACAGTTGTTTGACAAAATCTTTATATGGGTTAAAAAGCTTTTCAATTAATTCACAACCCTTCGCTACGTCTTTTTTTAATAAGGCATCGGAAATTTCAACTAATGAGTTGGTAGTGCCGGAAACCGCAGATAAAACTACCACTTTTCTGTCTTTATCAGAGATGAGACGAGCAACCGAATGCATTCTCTCTGGCTTTCCAACAGAAGTCCCTCCAAATTTTAAAACTTTCATGGTTTATTTAAAGTTAATTAACATTTATTGTATTTATAAAAAATCAGTTGTTATATAAAGCTATGCTTACATAATTCGTTGAGGCAAAATTCCAAGACCAAATCCCAAAGTCCAAAAGGCTTCTATTGCACTACCTTAAGTATAATTGCCCAGATCTAATACTTTTTGGAATTTGGATATTGAATATTGGAATTTACTTTAGTTGAATCCCAGCATCTTTATTGCTGTTATTGCCGCTTCATCTCCTTTATTTCCATGCTTGCCACCTGCCCGGTCCAATGCCTGCTGTTGATTATTCGGGGTAAGAACTCCAAATATCACGGGTTTATTATATTTTAAAGCAACATTAGTA
>DATCKK010000681.1:0-4498 GCA_036562325.1 Cytophagaceae bacterium
TCATTGAAAAATATTTTGAAAAAGCATTTGAAGCTTTTGATAATATTAAAGGGTCAGGAAAAAATGCTTTAATCGCCAAACCAGAAGACCTTTTTGAAAACGCAGTGTCTTTCAAGAGTTCTATTGAAAATAAACAGATGATAGAATTCGGAAAGCAATTTTATTTAAAAAACAGTGAATCTTTCCAATTCAACTCCAAGCCCCAACCATCCTTTAATAAAGAGTTTCGTTTTCTGGTAGAGGCTTTAAATGAAAATCAGGCTAAAGGCTATACCAATATCATTGCAGCCGATTCGATGAAACAAATCGAAAGGCTTGCCACTATTTTTGAAGAACTAGATCCACATCTGAAATTTTTACCTTTGAATATTTCCTTACGGGAAGGATTCGAAGATGAAAATACCAAGATAACCTGCTATACCGACCATCAAATCTTCGAAAGATATCACCGATATAAAAGCAAAGAACGCTACAGCAAATCAAAAGCGATTACGCTGAAAGAACTCCGAAGCCTCAACCCTGGAGATTATGTTACCCATGTAGATTATGGTATAGGAAGGTTCGCCGGACTGGAAAAGGTGGATGTAAATGGTAAAATGCAGGAGGCTATTCGACTGGTTTACCGTGATGATGATTTATTATATGTAAGCATTCACTCACTTCACAAAATTTCCAAATACAGTGGAAAAGAAGGCGGGCCTCCACAAATGAGTAAACTGGGCTCAACAGAGTGGGACAACAAGAAAAAGAAGGTCAAAAAGAAAGTCAAAGATATTGCCAAAGAGCTTATCACTTTATACGCTAAACGGAAAACGGCTCCCGGTTATGCTTTTTCAAAAGACGGCTTTTTGCAGGCAGAGCTCGAATCATCTTTCCTTTATGAAGACACCCCGGATCAGGCAAAGGCAACCAATGATGTGAAAGAAGATATGACTCAGCCACATCCGATGGACCGGCTGGTGTGCGGGGATGTAGGTTTTGGCAAAACAGAAGTTGCGGTAAGGGCCGCTTTCAAAGCTGCCTGCGACAATAAACAGGTAGCTGTATTGGTTCCAACCACTATACTGGCAATGCAGCACTTCAAAACGTTTAAGGATCGACTGCAAAATTTTCCGGTAATTGTGGAGTATATCAACCGGTTTAAAACTGCTGCACAAATAAAAGAAACCTTAAAAAGAGTAGAAGAAGGTAAAACTCATATATTAATCGGAACACATCGAATTATAAGTAAAGATGTGAAATTCAAAGATCTTGGCTTGCTGATCATAGATGAAGAGCAAAAATTCGGGGTTAAGGTCAAAGATAAACTAAAAGAACTTAAAGTAAATGTTGATACACTAACACTTACTGCTACACCTATTCCAAGGACGTTACATTTCTCTCTGATGGGAGCCCGCGACCTGTCAGTTATTGCTACACCTCCCCCTAACCGTCAACCAGTTACTACTGAAATTCACGTATTTAATGAAGAAATAGTCAGAGACGCTATTAGGGAAGAATTAAAAAGGGGCGGGCAGGTATTCTTTGTTCACAACCGGGTAAAGGACCTGGAACAAATGGCCGATACCATTATGAAGCTAGTACCAGATGCCAAAATCGGGGTGGCTCATGGACAAATGGATGGCGACAAACTGGAAAAAGTGATGATGAAATTTGTTGAGGGTGAGTATGATATTTTAGTTTCAACTAACATTATCGAATCCGGATTGGACATACCTAATGCCAATACTATTATTATTAACCGGGCACACATGTTTGGGTTATCAGACCTGCACCAAATGAGGGGGCGGGTTGGAAGATCCAACAAAAAAGCCTATTGTTATATGCTTACCCCACCTATTTCTACCTTACCGGCAGACGCCAGAAAACGGTTAAGTGCACTGGAAGAGTTTTCAGATTTGGGGGATGGCTTTAAAGTGGCAATGAGAGACCTGGATATTCGGGGAGCCGGAAATTTATTAGGAGCTGAACAAAGTGGCTTCATTAATGATCTCGGTTTTGATATGTATCATAAAATTCTTGATGAAGCAATTCAGGAATTAAAAGAGACAGAGTTCCAGGAGCTGTTCCAGAAAGAACTGGAAATGAAAGACCTCAAAGCCCTCGTTCAGGACTGTGTCATCGAAACGGACCTGGCAGTGGTTATTCCTGAAACTTATGTAAGTAACATTTCCGAACGGTTGGGGTTATATTCCACACTGGATAATATAAAGAATAATGAAGAGCTGGAAAAATTCAAAAACTCTTTAATTGACAGATTTGGGCCATTGCCGGAAGAAGTTAAAGATTTGACAGAGACCGTTAAACTAAGGTGGCATGCTGTAAAACTTGGGTTTGAAAAAGTAATGCTAAAAAATGGTAGCATGAAGTGTTATTTTCTACCTTCAGACAACGAAGCATACTATAAATCAGACATATTTGGTAATGTATTATCCTGGATACAATCCAACCCAAAAATCTGCAAGTTGAAAGAGATCAACAAAAAACTAATACTGGTATTTAACTCAGTTACTTCAATAAAGGAGGCCATTGAAATATTAGAGAAAATAGAAATAAATAACCCTGTGCTGAGCAAATAGTTGCTATTGAAATCGTTAATTAAAAAAATTCAAAGCTGTACCCTTTGCAGCCATCTCTTTGAACACACCCCAAGGCCGGTTTTTTCCATATCAAAGACGGCCAAAATAATGATTATAGGCCAGGCACCGGGAAAAAAAGTACATGAAACGGGACTCCCGTGGAATGATAAAAGTGGAGACAAACTGAGAGAATGGCTTGGTATCGACAAAAAGGCTTTTTATAATCCATCTTTAATCGCCCATGCACCAATGGCCTTCTGTTACCCGGGGAAAGACAAAAACGGCGATCTCCCGCCTCCACCCATTTGTTCCCTTACCTGGCATGAAGAAATAAGAAACCAGTGCTCTGATGTTCAATTAACTATCCTGATCGGGCATTATTCTCAAAATTATTACCTAAAATCTGGGAAAACCTTAACAGAAAATGTACGTTTGTGGAAAAAGTTCTTGCCAGAGTTTTTTCCTTTACCACATCCTTCACCTCGAAACTTTATGTGGTACAGGCGAAACCCCTGGTTTGAAAAAGAGGTAATTCCGAATTTACGACAAACAATAAAAGAAATTATAAGTTTTGACAGTGAATAATACTATTCAAAGAAAACTTATCGTTTATTTGATGAACTAAACAGGTAAAAAATATATTTTATATAATTCTTTTATTTTTTTGTATTAATCGTTGTAATTACATATATTAGCGAACTATTCTGGACAACTATTACTAATTAAACAGGTTATGAAGAAAATTTTCAGATTATTTAAGGGAGCTTCCTACGTAATTGCAGGAGCAGCAGTGCTTGCTGCCTGTAAGGGTGGAAACCCTACAAGTACAAAGCCGGGAAGCGCGAGCACGGTGACCGGTTTAGCATACAATGAAGAAAACGGATTTCAGGTAAGCGAATTTAAAGGACAACCTACCGGCCCTAATTTGGTGTATATTGAGGGTGGAAGAACTGTTCTTGGTTCTTTTGAAGAGGATCTTTTGAAAAACGGAGATAACGTAGAAAGAACTGTTACTGTAGCTTCATTCTACATGGATGAAACTGAGATCGCAAACATCCACTGGTTAGAATATCTTTTCTATATTCAAAGAGACTCATCTCAGGAATTCTATGAGTCAGCATTGCCTGACACTACTGTTTGGGCAAGTGAGCTTGCTTACAATGACCCTTACGTAGATCACTACTTAAGATATCCAGGATTCCGTTATTTCCCTGTTGTAGGAGTTAACTGGATTCAGGCAAATGACTACTGCGTGTGGAGAACTAACGTAGTTAACAATCAATTAGCAAAAGATGCCGGAATGGAAGTACCTGAAGGAGGAGGAAGAATTCCTCTTGAAACCGGAGTGGTATTACCAAACTACCGTCTTCCTTCAGAAGCTGAGTGGGAATACGCTGCTCAGGCTCTTATCGGAAACCAATGGTTAGACGAAAACCAAACACACAAGAGATTATATCCTTGGGATGGTCACGCACTTAGAAATCCTTACGGAAAACAAATGGGTACTTTCCTTGCTAACTTCAAAAGAGGACGAGGAGACTACGCCGGTATAGCTGGTAAACTGAACGACGGTGCTATGATCACCACTTATATCTATGAGTTCCCTCCAAATGACTTCGGTCTTTACAACATGGCAGGAAATGTTAACGAGTGGGTATATGACGTATACAGACCTCTTACTTTCCAGGATTTTGATGACCTTAACCCATTAAGAAGAAACGGTTTCCTTGATGAGGAAAAAGGATACGATAAAGCTGGATTCCAGTCTCTAATCGACGACCACGTAAGAGTTTACAAAGGTGGAAGCTGGAAAGACGTTGCATACTGGATGTCTCCTGGAACAAGAAGATACCTTGCTGAAGATTCTTGTACTGCAACAATCGGTTTCCGTTGCGCAATGATCCAGGCTGGAACAAACT
>DATCKK010000096.1:0-4485 GCA_036562325.1 Cytophagaceae bacterium
TAACAACCGAAGTTGTTTTTTCGGTACCTATTATTCTGTCCGGTGCAGCAGATATTGAAGTGCTCAGGCTAAGGAATAAGAGGCTTATCGCTATTGTATAAAAATATTTCTTCATCATGATCTTTTAATAAGAACAACCTCATGATGATTTTTATTGTTATGTGAGCTTTATTTAATTAGAAGGAAACGCCCAGCTTTTTGCCTGTCTCTTCCAAATCCTTGACAACAGGAGGAAGCAGGGGGATACCTTGCTCCATTCGTTCTCTTTCCATAATTCGCTCAGGGTCGCCAGGGATGAGTACATGCTCTCCTTCTACTGCCTTTGCTTCTCTAAATCGGGAGATCCAGTTATCCATGTGCGATTTAAACTCTTCCACAGGGCGGAAAGCATCTGCCCGCATAGCCCCAAAAAAGTGCCCTATACCTTCACCTACCGGATTTTCCGGTAGCGGTAAAAAGCTTACAAATGGCGGTACCCAGGGGCCGTAGTTAGCTCCTGAGAAAACAGCAGAAAATATATCTACGATAGAACCAAGGCAATATCCTTTGTGGCTGCCTCTTTCTCTGTCTCCGCCAAGCGGAAGCAAAGCGCCGCCTGATTTTAACTCATGAGGGTTGATGGAGCCTTCTCCTTTAGCGTTCTGTATCCATCCTGTAGGTGCATTTTCTCCTTTTCTTTGAAGAATTTCCAGTTTCCCGTTAGCTGCCGTGGTAGTCGCGAAGTCCGCCACAAAAGGCGGTTGTTTTCCTGCAGGGATGGCAACAGCAATAGGGTTCGTTCCTAATAGTCGTTCCACGGAATAGGTAGGGGCTACCAATGGACTGGCATTGGTCATGGAAATACCTATCATATCTTTGGCCAATGCCATCATGGCATGATAACCGGCAATTCCATAATGATTTGAGTTTTTAACACTTACCCATCCTGTTCCTACATTATTGGCTTTGTCTATGGCAATTTGCATTGCTTTAGGTGCAACCACCAGTCCCAGTCCACTATCCCCGTCCACTACGGCAGTACTTGGGGTTTCATGGACGATGGTTACTTTAGGGGTGGTATTAATCCTTTTGGCTTCCCATAACCTTACATATCCTGAAAGCCGCGCTACACCGTGTGAGTCAACCCCCCGTAAATCAGCAGAAAGTAAAACTTTAGTGGCCAGGTCAGCATCCTCAGCAGGGCAGCCTATTTTTAGAAAAACTTCTTTGGTGAAATTGGCTAATTGCGGATATGGGTATAGCATAACAAAAGGATTTATTTTTTGTATAATACAGGCTGCAAAAATACTTAATTTAATGAATTTCGTATGAGCTTTTTGTAAAATGCTTATAGGTTTGAAATAGTAAGGAACTATTTTTGATCGTTATAATTCCGGCAATAAAATCATTTAATACATATGAAAAATCAATTTTTATTATTTCTCCTTTTTCTTTCTATGGCTACCAACGCTGCAGAAGAAAAAAAAACGGTCAAGTCCGATATTAAAAATGTTACGGTCTTTCTCAACCGGGCTCAACTTTTTAGTACTACTCAGACAGCTATAAAATCAGGAGTCACAGAAATAGTTATAGAGCAATTACCTGCCACGATTGACCCTCAAAGTATACAGGTTAGTGGCAAAGGAAAATTTACCATAATGTCAGTGAAGCATTCGCTGGACTACCTTGATGTGAACAAGCATAATAAGGAAGTTCAAATGTATCAGGATTCTATCGAGTTTTATGAAAATAAAATAGAAATACTGAAAAATGAGAAAGATGTATTGGCTAAAGAAGAACAGTTCTTGTTAGCGAACCAATCTATCAAAGGAAATGATGCCGGTATAAACTCTGCAGAGCTAATAAAAGTAGCTGAGTTTTTCAGAAAAAGAATGTCGGAAATTCGGATGGGAATCATCAATACCGACAGAGCTATTAAGAAGAATAATGAAAAACTTCAGGGCTTCCGTAATAATCTGGCTCAACTGAATAAAAAGAAAAATCAGCCTACTTCGAAGATAACAGTAGCTGTTTCTGCAGACGCACCAACACAGGCTATCCTGGATTTTAACTATATAATCACCAATGCTGGTTGGAGTCCGATTTATGATCTCAGGGCAAAAGATTCCCAAAGCCCGGTACAACTAGGGTTTAAAGCCATAGTATACCAAAATACCGGATTTGACTGGGATAATGTGAAGCTAACTTTATCTACCGCTAACCCTTCTTTGAGTGGACAAAAACCACACCTGCCAAGTACTTATCTTAATTTTTATGTTCCGGTGACCAGGTCCGTGGGCGGCTCTGCAAAGAAAAAACTGGCGGCTCCTTCAATGGCCTATTCAATGGATGTTGATATGGGAAATGAGGTAATGGAAGAAGGTATAGATGCATTGAAACTTGAAAGTAAAACAATTTCAGATTTTACTTCTGTGGTTCAGACCACATTAAACTCGGAATATGCAGTAGCCATTCCATACACTGTGCCATCAGGAGGAAACGGTCAATTGGTGGATATTAAAAAATACGATTTGCCTGCTGAGTACAAGTATTCTGCCGTACCAAAGATGGACAAAGATGCTTTCCTGATGGCTTTGGTAGCGGGGTGGGAAGATTTAAGCCTGGTATCGGGTACAGCTAATATTTATTTTGAAGGAACCTATATCGGAGAGACTTATCTCGATTTGAACAGCACCAGAGATACTATAGATATTTCTTTAGGGAGAGACAGTAAGATTGTCATTGAGCGAAAGAATCTGAAAGACTATAGCAGTAAAAAGCTTATTGGGGCAAATAAGAAAGAAGAATATGCTTATGAAATTTCTGTAAGAAATACTAAGAAAGAGCCTGTAAGTATTACATTGGAAGATCAAATTCCGGTGTCAAGAAACAGCCAGATAGAAGTAGAAGTAATAGATGCCGGAGGAGCAACAATTGACGTTGCTACCGGTAAGCTAACCTGGAAAATGGATTTGCAAGGCCAGGAAACTAAAAAGGTTGTTTTTAAATATTCTGTGAAATATCCGAAAGGAAAGGTAATTACCGAGACCAACTAAAATTGTGGAAAGAATAGAGTGAAGAGTGGAATAGGCATTCAAACCTGACAGATATTATTTTCTGTCAGGTTTGTGTGTTATACAGGTAAGTTAACAAGAACTAAATCGTTTACGAATGTTTGTTCCTCAGCTTGCCAATAACCCCCGGTGACTTTTCCACCCATTTAGTTTATGGGTTCACCTTTCAGGATTGTAGCGAGTACTCCTTCTTTTAAAGCATATGCCGAAACCCGTATTTTGTTGATGCGGAAAGCATGAAGTACATAATAGATAAGACTGGAAGCTACCACAATCATGTCAACCCTCATTTCCACCATTCCGGGAATTTCCATACGTTCGTTACGGTCTTTGGTGATTATTTCGAAGTAGATTGATTCAAATGCATCCAGCATTAGCGTATATTCTTTTTCTGTTTCCAAACTGAAATTTATACCCTTCTTTTGTACATCTATTTCGCAAAGCGTATCGAAGGTTCCTGAAGAACCAACCAATGCAACCGGTTTATAAATTTCTACTGCTTTTATGAGGGAAGTAAGTTTTTGTTCGAGATAATCTACCAGGCTTTGAAGTTCTGCGGGAGAAATAGGGTCGGTTTTGTGAAACAGGTCTAAAAGTCTTTGTGCCCCAATTTCAAAACTTTCTTTCCAGAATATTTGCTCCGCATTGCAGATAATGAACTCCACACTACCTCCGCCGATATCCATTACCATGGAAGTACATTTACCAAGATCCAATGCCGCCTTTACGCCATAGTAAATTAATTCTGCCTCCCTTTCTCCTGAAATAATAGTGACCTCAATACCTGTATTTTGTTTGATGTCTTTAATGAGTTGATAGCCGTTTCTGGAATTTCTAATAGCGCTTGTGCCTGTGGCAAAGGTTTTTTTAACGTTAAAATGATCTATTTGCCTTTTAAATCCCTCCAATGTCCTGATAGCTCTTTCGTAAGCATCAGCAGCAATAAAACCTTTACTGATTCCATTTTGTCCGATTTTTACGGCTACTTTCTCTTTGTACAGCGTTTTAAGCCCCTCGGCTGAATGTTCCGTTATTAGTAAATGGAAAGTATTCGTACCAAGGTCAATAACAGCGATCTTTTCGTTTTGCATAAACGATCAAAAATTCCAATTTGAGTATACAAGATAATGAGGGTTATTGATATAACTAAGCATGCAAATAAGATTTTTTGATAAAGTTATTCCGGTACACGTATTATTTTTTTCAAAATCTTATATTTGAAAGAATTAAACTTAAGGTTAATACTGCTGATGGATAAACAACAGAACAAGCTTGATTACCTGGAACAACTAAATCAGGAAGCACTTCAGGGTGGTGGAGCAGCCCGTTTGGAGGCCCAACATAAAAAAGGAAAACTTACCGCCAGAGAAAGAATTGATTTGTTGTTGGACGAAGGCTCTTTTGAAGAGATCGGGAAATTTGTTACACACCG
>DATCKK010000097.1:0-4842 GCA_036562325.1 Cytophagaceae bacterium
ATCTATAATAGTATAGAGTACAGCATTACTCATCCTTCTATATCAAAGGATGGCAGTGTACTTTATTTTGCATCGGATATGCCAGGGGGCTATGGGGGACTGGATATTTATAAATGTACATGGGAAGGAAGTAAATGGTCCGCTCCGGTTAATTTAGGAAATGCTATCAATACTATTCAGGACGATGCTTATCCCTTTTTATGGAATGATTCGGTATTGTACTTTGCATCAAGAGGGCGGCCTGGACTGGGAGGGTTTGATATCTACAGATCTATATTAATAGGAAAAAAATATGGGAAACCCCAAAATTTGGGATATCCAATCAATACCTCTTCCGACGATTTTTCACTTGCTTTAAATGAGGAAGGCTCTTCTGGTATATTTGCCAGTAACAGAAAAGGTACAACAGATTTATATGAGTTCTCAAAAATAAGAGTTACTCTACAGGTTCAGGCAATTGATAGAAAAAGTAAATCTGCTTTAAGGGGAACTAAACTTGTTCTTATCGATTCTGAAGGAGATCAGGTAGAAGCTGTGACTGATACAGCCGGTAACTGTAGCCTTTATCTGCTGCCCGGAAGGAGTTATGAGGTGATTGCTTCATTTCCTGATTACAAACCGGTGATGAAGGAGTTAGCCGCCGTAGTCGCCAGTAAGGATACTGTGATTCATGATACATTGCTGTTTGAAAAAGCATTTCAGTCCTATATCAAAGGAGTAGCAGAGATAGATTCTGTCAGGCGGGTGTCAGGTCTTTTGATTTATATATTGGACATGGCTGGGAATACTATGGATAGTGTAGTGACAGATATAAATGGGGAGTTTTCCTTTGAAGGAGATCCCGGTAAGGACTACCTTTTTTATGCTGTTCGTAATGACCTTGCGGGAGCTATGTATGTAAGTGGGAATAAAGAGAAGAAAAGTTCTTATTTATATTATCTTAAGATTCAGCTAAAACCGAAAGAGAAGAAAGTTGTCCAGGGAAAGATAAAGTGTACGTTATGTATAATGGATCAGGTGGCGCTTGAAGTCAAAAGTAAAATAACCGGACATATTCAAAACTTTTCAGTTTTCCCCAACGGCATGTTTACTTTTGAAGGTTATTTAAACGAACCCTATGTTATAACTGCCATTTCCGGAACCCGGAAAACGATAAAGGAAATTATTCCTCAGAAAGTAAGTCAGGCAGAGGTCATACTGAAACTGGAATAAGTTTTTTAGCTCTTTAAGTTAACCTTGGGTAACAAACCATAGTATTTTCCGTATCAATCCTCTCGTTTATTTTTAGGCTAAAGTTTTTTATAAATGAGGTATGTTGGTAAAATTATTTACTATTTCATGCCCTTATTACTTTCGTTTGCTTATGAATAAGCAGATTTTCGTAATCAATTATTACCCAGTCTTTCCGACTTTTTATCTGAACTAAAAAATATTTTGGATCATTTGGAGTTTTAATTGGAAAAGTACTAATTTTGAATATTAATGTTTAAACATTTAAAATAAATTATGAAATTAAAACACATCATTTTCGGAGTATTAGCAACAGGTTTAATTTATTCATGCAACGAAGCTCCAAAAGAGCAACAAGCATCTGTCGGTGAAGTAACAGAAGCTTCAGGAGTTGAGACCAAATACACAGTAAATGTGGACAGCTCTGTGGTAAATTGGAAAGGTACCATGTTGAATATGTATTCACATAATGGTTCATTGAAACTTGTAGAAGGAAGCCTGATTCTTAACGGAGATCAAATTTCTGGTGGTTCATTTGTAGCAGACTTAAAAACAATCAATCCTTTGGATGATGGATATAGTCCGGAAAGACCAAAAGAAGGTTTGGTGGCACACTTACAAAAAGCTGACTTCTTTGCTACAGACTCATTCCCTACTGCATCATTTGTTATTAAATCAGTAGAAGGAAATACAATTATCGGAGACCTTACCGTAAGAGATAAAACCAATGAAGAAAAAGTGACAGACGTAGTAGTTACTAAAGAAGGAAATATAGTAAAGGCAAGCGGTAAACTGGTATTTAACCGTCAGAAATATGATGTATCTTACAAAGCTTCTATGAAAGATATGGTATTATCTGATGATATCGAATTAGAAGTTGAACTTGTAGGAGAGCAACAATAATCCAAAGTTAATTTTCCATAGTAGAAGAAGCCGATGGTTTATATCATCGGCTTCTTGTTTATCTTCTGAGTCAAAAAAACTGGTTTTGTAGTATTTATGTGTTATTGGTACTGAGTAGAAAAATCTGATAAGTATGGAGCTTGTTTGCTGATGTGAAGCGTATGAAAAATATTTTCCCGGTTAATTAAAATGTTAATGCATTTCCCGAATGACATCTTTGAGAGTTAGCTCTCAAAATTCCGCTGAATTGAATATCAAAATAGTTGGTTGACATGGGCAATAGTATATACATGTAATAACTCAAGAGTCAATATGAATATTGCTATAAGCGAACTAAATAGCCGCGGATATATTCAGTGATTGCAGATATATTGAACTACTAAGAGTGTTTAAAATTGACGAAAGTTTGCTAATTAATTATTTTAAACTATTTAAGCAGTTGAGTTGAATCACCTCTGTTGAATATATCGGGTTATCTGTTAGGTAATTTTATTATAGGTTGTCTTATAAAAGTTATATTTATTATATTCTTTTTAACATCTGTAGCGATTTATGTTGCACCTATAATTTATTTTTTGAAAATTTGTAAAAGTCTTGTTACACACTAATCAAATTTAAGCTTTTTATGAAAAAACAATTACTTACTGCATTTGCATGCATGTTAACTCTTTCCTTTACTAATTTACATGCACAAACATTTACCGATGGAGAAACTTCTTACGTTCAGGATGTTGGCCCTGAAGGAACTTCTTGTGCAAAAAACGGTACTTCCGGATATTTGGCTCAAGGAAACAATATTCAGTCATCTAGTTATTCCTCAACTGATGAGGCAATTGTGATCACCCATAAGGCAACCATTAATTTGGAAGCGGCTCCTGGCTGGTGGTCTTTACTTTATACTAACACTCAGGAGGATATTTGTGATTTCATGAATAGTGCAGGTGGAGTAGATTTATCTGATGAAGATAATCAAATAGTATGTATTACTGCAAAAGCAACTGTAGCAGGTAAGTACAAGTTGTTTTTAGGATATTCAGCTCCTAGTACCTGGGGGCCTGATGCAGGGAATACTTATTCAGATAATATAGAAGTTGAGTTAGATTTAACTACTGACTTGGATCAGTATAGCATTAATTTAAATGGAACTGGGTTTGAAGAGTTAAGTTACAATACTTCTATTAACACTTATACATTAGTTCCTACAGATGAAAATCAGGGTGGAAGCATTATTAGCATAACTAGAATCGGTTTAGGAAAGGATGTTTGCCCTTCACCTGTTACCGGAGTGACTCATAACTTCACTATTGCAGAAACTTTTGCTTATGTAAACGCTGAAGGAATGATTAATGTGAAAGGTGTAGCTAATGGAAATTATGAATATAAGATTTTAAGCACACAAGGTTTAGAATTACTAAGCGGTAAGGCTGAAGCTAACATGGGTCAATTTACAATCAATTCAGGTAACCTTTCAAAAGGAATTTATCTATTGTCTTGTGTTAACGAAAATGGTGTTAAGTCAACCTTTAAAGTGGCTATTGACTAATTAGAATTGAATTTAATATTTTAAATAAGAGGCTATCACTTAACTGTGGTAGCCTCTTATTTTTGTACTTATCTTAACATTTCTTTATTGTATTATTTTTTAAGAATAATCAGAGTCCATACTCCTTGTATGGTTTTGGGCTTCATATTGTGTTTGTTTAGCTATTTAATCCTAAAATGAGAAAAATGAGACTGGTTTTTTGGGTAGCCTGTGATAGTCAGGAAAATACCAGTCTTTCGAAGAACTCTTCCAAGAACTTTTAAGCAGGAAAAAACTAAATGCGGATGGAGCGAGGATTTTTACCTGTAGATTATGATAAAATTGCAGACTTGAGTAAAAATAGTAATGGCAAGTTTGAAAATATTGTTGTTTGGATGGATATTTATAGAGATCCGGTGGAAGAGGAGAGAATTTAGTATAAAATAACACTTCTGACCAACAAAAAAGCATATATCGTTCAGCCTGAAGATATTGGTGAGTAATATGATGTGGAAGTGGTTGTAAAAAATGCCAGTTTGCAAGAAAGGTTTCTACGGTTAGATACAGGCAGCCAAACGGCGCAAGAGATGTTTGGCTAGGAAGAAAAAGTTAAGTCTTTTGCGAAAAAAAATATAAGTTATAGGTGTAATTATTTGTTAATCATATCTTTATGATTGTAGGAGGCCTGTATTGTTTGTGGTTTTTATTTTTTAGGTTATACATTTTATTCGGGTTTGAATTAATTTTAATGGAAATAAAGAAGATTTTGAAAAAATGATCTTAATGTGGGACGATATGTGGGAGTAAATTGAAGATAAATTAAAATTATTTGGTTTTTTATAGTATTAAAGCGATATAAATTAGTCGTAAATAGTTGAAGTTAACTTATGTTAGAATTAATTTTTTTGTTTATAGCGGGTTACTTTGTTTTTGATAAAAGTATACCTGACAAGGGTGATGTTCCCAACAGATATTATCCAATTAACTCTATAATTAAACGATAAGCGATATGAAAGGTTTTTATGCCACTAAATTGAAAATTCTGACTTTAAGTATTTTTGGTTTTGTATTATATACGGCTAATACCACTGCTCAGGTTGTCTCTCCTTATTCTTTGACCAATGAGTGGAGATTTGGAAGTAGGGCAGGATTGAGTTTTCCGAATGGGGATTTTCCTACTTCCGGGG
>DATCKK010000104.1:0-1818 GCA_036562325.1 Cytophagaceae bacterium
GTGCTTATCTTTATGGACAAATGGTTTTCGAAAAATGAAGTATATCCGGAAGACGAGATAACCTATAAAAAAGCGTTTACCATTGGGGCTTTTCAAACCATAGCCATGATACCGGGAGTATCAAGATCGGCAGCAACCATATTTGGAGGATTGAGCCAAAAACTTTCAAGAAAAGTGGCAGCGGAGTTTTCTTTCTTCCTTGCCGTGCCCACCATGTTTGCAGCAACTGCTAAAAGTTTGTACGACGACCGTGAGCTGCTGCTGGATGCCAATATTTCTATTCTTCTGTTTGGCAATGTCATAGCGTTCATTGTTGCTATATTGGCCATCAAATTCTTTATCGGGTTTCTTAACAAATATGGTTTCAAAATCTTCGGCTATTACCGAATTATAATAGGACTTATTTTAATTGTCTTGCTCGCTTCCGGAACCGACTTAACTATTGTGGATTGATGAATTTTAACTTTGAAGAAGGAGCAGTAATTCTTATTGATAAGCCATACGAGTGGACATCCTTTGATGTAGTAAAAAAAATAAGAAACACCATTCGTGTGAAAAAAATTGGCCATGCCGGCACACTGGACCCTCTTGCCACCGGACTGCTGATCCTTTGCACCGGCAAAATGACCAAGAAAATTAACGAGTACCAGGATCAGGAAAAAGAGTATATCGGAGAATTGGTCCTTGGTAAAACCACCCCTTCATTTGACCTGGAAACAGAAGTAAACCAGGAATATGATATTTCCCATATTAATGAAGAAATGATCAGGGAGGCAACCCAAAAATTTGTTGGAGTGATTCAGCAAATACCACCTGCATTTTCCGCCATCAAAGTTGGTGGCGAACGTGTATACAAAAAAGCACGAAAAGGAGAAGAAGTAGAATTAAAATCCAGAGAAGTAACAATTTCAGAGTTTACTATTACAGATATTGACCTGCCAACTGTCAAATTCAGGGTAAAATGCTCCAAGGGAACTTATATTCGAAGCCTGGTAAGAGATTTTGGAGTTTGTCTGAATACGGGTGCATATATGTCTTCTTTAACCCGGACACGCATTGGCAATTTTGATATAAAAGACTCTTTTCAACTCGAAGAGTTTGTAAGCCGTTACAAAAAAAGTAATAATGAAAGTATATCATAGCCTGGAAGAGTTTCAACCGCTTCATTATGCAGTTGTCACCAGTGGTACTTTTGACGGAGTTCACAAAGGGCATCAGAAAATACTTGCCCGACTGAAAGAAATTACTGCTGAATGTAACGGAGAAGCTGTGGTAATTACTTTTTGGCCACATCCCAGAAAGATCTTACAAAACTCGCAGGAAAATGATTTAAAGCTTCTATCTACGCTTGATGAGAAAATTCATTTATTAAAAGAACATGGAATCGACCATCTTCTAATT
The DNA here is from genome assembly GCA_036562325.1 of Cytophagaceae bacterium. GTDB lineage: Bacteria > Bacteroidota > Bacteroidia > Cytophagales > Cytophagaceae > DATCKK01. The sequence goes on from DATCKK010000104.1 coordinate 1,402, forward strand.
ATACCTTTTACCAAAGAGTTTTCTCAGATGACTTCCGAACAGTTTATTAAGACAGTATTAAGTGAAAAAATCAATACCAAAAAGCTGGTGATCGGCTATGACCACAAATTCGGGAAAAACCGTGAAGGAAGTTTTGAGCATCTTAAAGAAAACGGGCCCATATACGGATTCACCGTCGAAGAAATACCCAAACAGGATATTGATCATATAGCAATAAGTTCCACTAATATCAGAAAAGCTTTGATTGAAGGTAAAATAAACACCGCCACCGAATACCTTGGACGTTATTACTCTTTCACAGGAAAAGTGATAGAAGGGAATAAACTAGGAAGGAAAATCGGATATCCGACCGCCAATTTACAACTACCCACAGAAGAAAAAATAGTGCCTAAAGATGGCGTTTATGCTGTTTTAGTC
>DATCKK010000105.1:0-2943 GCA_036562325.1 Cytophagaceae bacterium
CGGTGGTGGTATCGCAGGAGATTTCCCTATTTGCGTTGTACCTATGATGTACCAGGATCTGGAGTGGCACGATGTTCCGTTCTGGGCTTATTTCTGCCAGATATCAGATTCTACAACTTCTTATGGATCTTACTCAGGAGCAGTACCAAACGAAAAAATCACCTGGGGTAAACTCGACATTAACACTCCTAAGTTTATCGTAGAAAGTGATGCTACTATCGTTGCTCCATTAATCTTTGCTTATGTATTAGGCTGGTAATAACACCGGCAATAAGATAAAAAAACTGCTTCTCGCCTTCAGGAGCAGTTTTTTTTATATCCATTTTTTCGACATTTTATCTTTCACGGCATAAAAAATCACATCCCTCCATAAAAATTTTTCCATCATAATTCAGTACATGACATCATTTTAAGCTATTTTTAACCAACAAAAAATAAAATTAATCTAATAATTTCGGGTTTTGATCGAAACTGAGAGTAAAACTAACTCGTAAAAAAAATTAAACCTTACATCGACCAGCTATGGAAAACTTAAAATTCATCATCGTCGGAGACAGCACCAGAGCTAACACACTCACCAAAACTAATCTAACAGAAATTGGCCACACAAATATCAAAGTAGCTTTCAATGGAGGCCATGCGCTCGCCTACCTGGACCAATTACATCTGGAAAATAAATTACAAGACCAGAAGATCGTTATCCTCTTACACATGAATACTCCTATTGTCGATGGCCTTGATTTTCTAAAAAAGTTTTCCTTCCGCCAGTTTCCAAAAGAGAATATTCTCATAATAGGTATTAATGACGGTCTTGCGGACTCGATCATGAATATAGCTGAAAAAACAGGCGTGGAGTGTTTTTTAACCTTTCCGGTTTCTATGACTTCTCTAACTTATGTTATTGACCGGTATGCCTGGAACAGTAAGAAAGAGAAGCAAGATGATGCGTTTGTACAGGTTCCTGTTTATTTCCGAAGCTAATTTTATGTCCCTATTAAAAAAACTCCTGAGATTGTCTCAGGAGTTTTTTGTTTTAATATATAAGCTCTTTCTGCTACAAATAAGGTTATTATTGCAGGCTTATTCCAATAACCTTCTTAATATTTTACCCACATTTGACTTAGGCAATTCATCCCGGAATACTACATATTTAGGCACTTTGTAGCTAGTCATGTATTTTCGGCAATGCTCTATCACTTCCTCTTCCGTAAGGGAAGGATCTTTTTTCACAATAAACGCTTTAACCGCTTCCGTAGTTTTTCCATCCGGTATTCCCTTCACCCCCACTTCAAGTACTTTTGGATGTAGCCCTATTACTTCTTCCACTTCATTAGGATACACATTAAACCCGGAAACCAATATCATTTCCTTCTTCCTGTCCACAATACAGAAGTAACCGTTCTCATCCATGGCACCAACATCACCGGTTTTTAACCATTCCCCTTGCATCACCAGAGCCGTTTCTTCCGGCCTTTGCCAATAACCAGCCATTACCTGAGGCCCTCTTACCCAAATTTCTCCGGGCTCGCCCACCGGTACTTCATTGCCATTATCATCCATTATTTTCAGTTCCGTACTTGGTAACGGTAAACCAATAGAACCAATTTTCATTCCTCCATTTAGTGGATTGACACATACTACCGGAGATGTTTCCGTCAAGCCATATCCTTCTGCCAGCTTAATACCTGTTATCTTTTCCCATTTCTCAGCTACCGCCTTTTGCACAGCCATACCTCCTCCTACTGCAAGTTTAAAATGCGAGAAATCTACTGTTTTAAACTCTTCCTGATTGAGCAATCCATTAAACAGTGTATTTACTCCTGTCATTAATGTAAACGGATATGATTTCAAATCTTTGATGAATGCTTTCATATCACGAGGGTTGGTGATAAGAATATTCTTGGCACCATATTTCAACATCGCCAACAGGTTTGCGGTAAGTGCAAAAATATGGTACAATGGCAGAGCTGTAACCACAATTTCTTCCTTATCTTTCAATACCGGTTTAAACCATTCATAAATTTGCTCCATGTTGGCCAAAATATTTCTGTGCGTCAACATGGCCCCTTTGGAAACACCGGTAGTACCTCCGGTATACTGAAGGAAACAAACATCAGAAGCTTTTAGATCCGGCCTCTTCCAGGAGACAGCCTTTCCTTTCTTAAGCACTTCTTTAAACTGAACAGCAGTAGGCAGGTTGTATGCCGGAACCATCTTTTTGATATACTTAACTACAAAATTCACAATACTTCCCTTCAATCCGCCAAGCATATCTCCTATATCGGTCACGATAATAGTTTCTATGCCTGTATTTTTATGAATCATCTCTAACTTAGATGCAAAGTTAGATAAGATTACAATAGCCTTGGCTCCCGAATCTTTAAACTGGTACTCCATCTCCCTTTCCGTGTACAAAGGATTGGTATTGACAATAATTAACCCTGCTTTAAGCGCACCAAACAAGGCAATGGGAAACTGAAGTAAATTAGGCATTTGTATCGCTATCCGGTCTCCTTGCTTCAGATTAGTGTGGTTTTGCAGATAGGCTGCAAACTGTGTGGCCAGTTGATCTACCTCCCAAAAAGTTAAAGTTTTACCCATATTTACATAACCAGGCAGATTTTTGTATGCCTCGATGCATTCTTCATAAAACTCCAGAACGGACTTATTCCTATCAGGATTAATTTCCGGACTTACCTCTTTAGGGTATTGCTTGATCCACGGATAGTTTGCCATATATTTTATTAGTAAGTGTTTAATATTATTATACTTAATAACTCTCGAATATAATTGTTTCCATTAATACTAAAAACAATTACGTCAATCAGTATAACGAAAGTTTTGATGTTGAAACATAATTTCATATTGAACAAGAATTATATTATACCAAATGGTATATTTTTAAAAATTATAATTCATTATAGCATCTGCACTATCATCCAT
>DATCKK010000119.1:0-1795 GCA_036562325.1 Cytophagaceae bacterium
ATCCTTTGGAATCAATGATGTCAAGGTTTAATGTGGCAGCCAAACTGCTTGGGCTGGATGACGAAACCTATAATGTTTTAAAATCTCCTGCCAAACAGGTCATTGTTTCACTGCCCATTACTATGGACGATGGCAGCATTAAGGTTTTTGAGGGGATACGGGTGGTTCACTCCACCATTTTAGGGCCTTCAAAAGGAGGAATTCGTTACGATCTGGGAGTTACACTGGATGAAGTAAAAGCCCTGGCCGCCTGGATGACTTGGAAATGTGCCGTTGTGGATATTCCATACGGTGGAGCTAAAGGAGGTATTACCTGCAATCCTCGGTCAATGTCCAAAGGTGAAGTCGAGCGTTTAACCCGGGCCTATACCCTAGCCATGGCAGACATATTTGGCCCGGATAAAGATATTCCGGCACCGGATATGGGAACCGGCCCTCAGGAAATGGCCTGGTTAATGGATGAATATTCCAAAACCACAGGTATGACGGTAAATGCCGTGGTAACCGGAAAACCTCTTGTTTTGGGAGGTTCGTTGGGAAGAGTAGAAGCAACAGGCCGTGGTGTAATGGTTTCTGCACTCGGAGCAATGCAAAAATTAAAAATGACGCCAACACAAACCAAATGCGCTGTTCAGGGATTTGGCAACGTAGGGTCAAATGCCGCCTTATTATTAGAGGAAAGAGGAGTGAAAGTGGTTGCCATCAGCGATATTACCGGAGCTTATTATAACAGCAAAGGAATAGACATTGCAGACGCATTAAAATATAGGGATAGCAATAATGGTACTCTTGAGGGTTATACCAAAGCCGATAAAATGGATCATGCGGATGACTTGCTTACATGTGATGTAGATTTATTGGTACCTGCCGCAAAAGAAGACGTTATTACGTCTAAAAATGCAGCAAATATCAAAGCCAAGCTTATTGTAGAGGGAGCCAACGGCCCGACGAGTGCCAATGCGGACGAAATCATCAATTCTAAGGGGATTACCGTAGTTCCGGATATTTTGGCCAATGCCGGCGGAGTTACTGTATCTTACTTTGAGTGGGTACAAAACCGACTCGGTATGCGATGGCCACTGGAAAGAGTAAACAGAAGATCCGACAGGGTCATGAAAGAGTCTTTTGACCGGGTTTATGAAACCTCTCTAAAATATAAAGTACCTCTTAGAACGGCCGCATATATTGTGGCAATAGATAAAGTTGCAAAAACTTATAAATTCAGAGGGGGATATTGACAATTTCTTATATTTGTGGAAATTTTATAAGAAGATAAAATTCTTCATCTTAAACATTATGGTAATTCACAAAGAAGGCTATAAGATACTGTCATATCTTTTTGTAATTCTTGTAGTTTTAAATCTGTTACTTTTCTACATTTTTCCGGATTCAAAAAATGTACAGATAGCATCCGTTATAGTATGTGTGATCTGCTATCTGATGATATTACAATTTTTCAGAAGTCCGAAAAGAGTTACTATTCAAAACGAAAAACACATTATTGCCCCAGCCGACGGCAAGGTAGTAGTAATAGAAGAAGTCCAGGAAACAGAATACTTTAACGATGCCCGCAGACAGGTTTCTATTTTTATGTCACCTGTAAACGTGCATATTAATAGAAATCCTATTTCCGGAATTGTCACCTACTTCCGATACCACGCCGGAAAATATAAAGTAGCCTGGCATCCGAAAGCCAGTACTGAAAACGAAAGAACAACAATCGTTGTTGAAGGTTATAACAACCAAAGCATCCTGATCAGACAAATAGCAGGAGCACTTGCTAAGAGGATCGTTT
>DATCKK010000133.1:0-3704 GCA_036562325.1 Cytophagaceae bacterium
CTCTACGAGTAGGTAGGTGGATACTTAGATATCCACATAGACAGAAAGAAAAAGTCGTTGAATCATGGAAGTTTTCAATGCCTATTTTAATTACTGGCAAATTACCAACAACCCAGATGGCACAATTTTTCCGAACGGTAATAAATGAAAATAAATTTGATTTATCAAGTAAAATATATCAAAGTTTTGAAGAAGCATATTTTGAGATTTTAAATAATACTAAAAAATAAAACAATTTGTTTCTTTTCTTCTAAATATGAGACTTGAGAGAAGCTTATTATGCTTCTCTTAAATAATATTAAGTAACACTATTTAGGGTTGCGTAAAACTAGTCAGGGGTGCTTAAAATTACCTAATGGTGCGTAATTGTATCAATATAGGTAAACAAACACATATTGAATGCATAGGTTTGATACAATGTTATCGGGCCTTTTTTTGTTGGCAGAAAGGGGGTAAACTCCTATCCGAAGGCCGGAATTACTTTTATTTCCAACCGAAAATAAGCGGATATTATATTTTTGAAGCCACAGGTCATACAAATGCTCAATTATCACTTTTAAATGTTTCTGACCAAACCTCAACCAACCAAAACAAAAAAATAACGGCCTATCTGAACGCAAATCAAAAGTATTACTTAGAATCATTCTTAAGCGATGACGGATATGGAAGGTTTGCCATCAGGGTTGACGTGGAATCATTTAGCGCATCTACTGAAAAAAGTGTTTCCATTAAACCCAATGGTAATATCTATAAACTCTCATTCTCAAAAAACGCTGCTTATGCCTTCACTTCCACAAACAGCAATCATTATTTCCAGCTTTACGATCAAAATCTTAACATGATTGCTTCCGGTTCTACGACATCGCTGCACCATTATCTTCAAAAAACCGAAACATATTATTTGCGGGTTTGTAATAAGAGCACTTCAACGCAAAGCGGCACAATCAGTTTTAATGAGGTTTCAACCATTTATGAAAACTCGAGTTTGTATGTTTCAAGTTACAATGAACTAAAACTATATAAGTTTAAAGCACCGTCGAACATACCGGCAGGGACATATTACTCCGTTTCCTTTTACAATTTCTCCGGTACAATCAACCCCAAAATTTACGGTGTATCTACGGCCGTAGATACGATGTCCACATCCGGATGTTATGTCATGAACTTCAGTTTGTCAGCGAATCAGGAAATCTATTTTGGCGCTTCCACTTCAAGTTCTTTCTATATAAAAATAGCGGAAACTGAAAACACATTTAAATGGGTTGTCGGGGGTGTTGAACAATCTTCAAACACCGTGAAACTGAACAGAGGGACGACAACAACAATACGCCTGAAAATCAACGGTTATTATTTTGATGGTTATATTCATGGCTTTTATAGTGATTATTACCGATATTCCGGTGGCGCTTTAACCATCGATGCCGATTGTCCGGCTTCCGATTCCTTAGACCGAGATCCCTATATCCATCTCTATGCCATCAGAAATGATACCCCTTATACTTTAAATGTATTTGTCGGGCATAAGTTGACCACTTCTTTCTCTAAATACAGTGACAACTATAATTATGGTTTCAAATGGAATACATTTACAAGTGTTGAAACTGATTTGATCGATATTATCTATACTGTAAAAACTCCAAATGGTTCAACAACAAGAACAATCAGCAATGTCAGAATCGGATCGTCAAGCTCAATTCAATACATTGTTGAGACGAGTTTGGGCTATACCGGTTATGCGGATGCGGAAGTTTTGATTGAAAAATTGGTTTTAAAACAGGGGAATCACCAAACAACAATTTATAATACCGTAGCTCCGAGTTATCAGAATTTGACGGATTTACAAAAACAACAAAATTTTACCGTCCAAGTATTAAAGATTAATCCTTATTTTTACGGTGGCTTCGGTACAAGCAGTGATCCATATCTCATTTACTGCGAAAGACACCTTAGAAATATCCGCAGAGCTAAGGTCAGTTATTACGAATATGGAAGTTACGTTGAAAAAATCACTGCCAACTTTAAGTTGATGACTTCGATTAATCTGACCTGGGACAATCCTTGGACTCCGATTGAAGCAAAATTTTCTGGAACATTTGATGGTAATAATTACTGGCTGAAATATCGGGTAAACATTCCGTCAGATGCCTTTACATCCTATACAAATTATTATGGATTCTTTGGGTTGATTTCTTACGGAACGGTCAAAAATTTGGAAATTTGGAACAGTTATATTGATGGCTCCGCATCACAGCATAGTGGTGAACTGGTTTTGGCTGGAACATTGGCGGGATATAGTTTTTGTGGTACCATTACTAATGTCAGGGTTGAGTCGTCCTATGTATACTGCTACAGACAAAATTCCTGGGCGGGGGGTTTATTTGGCTTTTCTCATGGCAGCACCATTTCTAATTGTACTATTGTTTCTTCATCTGTAAACGGACAAGGTAATGTAATTGGAGGTCTAGTCGGACTTGGATCAAGTACCGCTATCTCTAACTGCACAAGTTCCGCAACCGTAAATTGGTACAAATCCGGAGACAACTGGGAATTTAACTGTGCCGGGGGAATTGCCGGAAAAATGAATGGTGGTTCAATAACATCCTGTACTTTTACCGGCTTGGTAAAATATGCAACCACAAGTGAAACTGACAGTAGGACTTTCAAGCCTTGTCTGGCTCAAATCGTCGGTTTGCGAGAGAACGGAACCACTCTTTCTGGAAATGTCTGTGATGGAACGGTTGATAAAGGCAAACTCAAGATTGTAACCTGGACAACGGGAATCTTATGGTGGCAAGAGACACATAGTCATAACCAGTATCAAAACGTATCCAATGGTCAATGCGGTTATACCATCTAAACTAAAGTAATTTTGGGGCGGCGAAAATTGATATTGATTATTCGCTGCCCTTAATATATAATGAAATGGTGAGGGGGAAAAAATGTTAAGATTAGAAAACGTAACAAAAATTTATAATTCGCTTAATGGCGAGCATCACCAAGCTCTCCGTAATATTAATCTTTCGCTTCCCGAAAAAGGGATGGTTTTTGTATTGGGTAAAAGCGGCAGTGGGAAAACGACTTTACTAAATATATTAGGATTTCTTGATTCACCCAGTTCCGGTAATGTCTACCTTAATGATGAAATGCTTATTATCAATGATAAGACATCGGATACCTATCGTAATCGTTATTCCGGTTTTGTTTTTCAAGAATTTTATTTACTTGAAAACGAAACCGTGGAAAAAAACATTGCCTTAGCTTTACAAATGCAAAACGTAAAGGATACAAAGACCAGGGTAAACAAAGCCCTTGATGAAGTGGGATTAAGTGGATATAACAAACGTATGCCTTTTGAACTGTCCGGAGGTGAAAAACAAAGAGTAGCCATTGCCCGAGCCATTGTCAAGAACCCGAAGATTATCCTGGCCGATGAACCTACCGGTAATCTGGACAGTGAAACCGGAGAAAGTATTTTTCAACTGCTTAAACATCTTGCTTCAGAAAAATTGGTTTTGGTTGTAACCCATGACCGAGATTTTGCTCAAAGATACGGAGACCGAATTATCGAAATTAAAGACGGAGAAGTAATTGCTGATAATACGGGAGATGAAATATCGCCATTAAAAGAAGATGATAATAACTATGAAATTATCAAGCCAAGTTTTCCGACCGGTTTAGCCTTTAAAATGGGATTAAGCAATTTG
>DATCKK010000138.1:0-3693 GCA_036562325.1 Cytophagaceae bacterium
CTATGAAATTTTTGGTAACAGTGCCGATGTGGACAGAATCCTTCAAATAGGTAACTCTACTACAGTGGCTAATTTTATTATTAAAAAGTACGATCTGGTCAAAAGATATGATATAGATACTACCGACCCTTATTACAACAACCGGGTAATTGAGGAATTTCACGAAAACTTTACTATTACTAAAAATAATAAAGGAGCCATTGAAGTAAGCGTTTTAGACGAAGACAGAGATATTGCTGCAAGTATGGCAAACGATATTGTAAGGTTTATTGATACCTTAAATCGCCTTCCAACTTTGCAGAACAACAAAAAAATCATGGGGAACTACAAAAAGAGCCTGGAGCTTTTTTCTAAAAAATTAGATACAATTACTAAAAATTATCCATATACCAACCATGCTTCTCTTGATAAAGAAGCTCTGTTGTTAGAGGTGTTAACTACCAGAACTACTATTAAAGAACTGGAAGCTAAACTTGCATTAATAGACGACGATATTCGTACCATTCACATCATAGAGCATGCATTCCCCGCGGAAAAAAAGTCTAAACCGATTCGCTGGCTCATCGTGGCCTCATCCACCATATTCACCTTTATCTTCTTACTTATCCTAATATTATTCCTGGAGTACTACCAGGAAAATAAACATTACTTTGCTGATGCAAATTAATCCTTCTCTATCAGAAGCAAAAAACACTTACTTTTACACACTATCAACTCTATTGATAGTGTGTGTCTTTCTTGCAATAGCAACTGAGACCATATTACTGGTCACTATTCCCCTCGTTGCTCTTGCAGGAATAATTACTATAGTCAATTATAGAATTTTATATTACTTCCTTATTGCAGGTATACCGGTTTCGTATAAAATCTATATTTTACCCAAATTAACTACCGACCTGCCTGTTGAACCACTAATGGTATTGTTTTTAGGAATTGCAATCATTGAGCTGTTAATTAACTGGCCAATTCATAAAAAAATAATAAATCATCCTTTAGTTATTTTAATTTTAGCCGGAATTATCTGGTCTTGCATTTGCACCCTTTATTCTGTTGACTATGTCGTTTCAATCAAATACCTGCTAGCCAAGCTTTGGTATGTAGGTACCTTTGTAATCATGGCGGTCATAATAGGCGATTCCAATAAAGTATGGAAAAAAATTTTCTGGTTGTTTTATTTCTCATTACTGGTTGCTGTTACAGTAACCTTGATAAAGCACTCTTTCTCATTGTTTTCATTTGATACAGTAACCAAAGTAATCTCCCCATTTTTCTCAAATCACGTAACATACTCCACAGTAGTAGCCTTATTTCTTCCTTATGTTTGGATTGCGCGAGGTTGGTTTAAAAAAGGTACCTTAACAAGAAGTTTATTAAACTTTTCTATATTCCTTTTTTTATTTGCCATCATTACTTCATACACAAGAGCTACCTGGCTCTCTATTCCATGCATGATAGGCTATGTAATTATACTTAAGAAAAATTACTTTTCCACTTTCTGGTTAGTAGTGGCAATCTCTACCACACTTTTAGTGGGTTTACTATTATATAATAATAATTATATGAGGTTTTCTCCGGATTATGAAAAGACTGTATTTAATAAAGGTAATATTGATAAACACCTGGAAGCAACTTATAAACTCGAAGATGTATCCGGTATGGAACGTGTTTATCGTTGGGTTGCTGCTAAAAATATGATAGCGGATAACCCTATACTTGGAACCGGACCAAATACTTTCCATCCAGAGTATAAAAAGTATACGGAATCAGAGTTTCGTACTTACGTAAGCGATAACCCCGAACAATCTACTACTCACAACTACTTCTTAATGATTTTTTCTGAACAGGGTTTTCCGGGGTTTCTCTTGTTTGTAATGCTGGTATATTACACTTTAAAGTTAAGCAACCGATTATATCATAAAATAACTGATACTGAAAGTAAAAACCTTGTTCTTGCAGCCACCCTGTCTATTGTGGTTATATTATTTCACTTACTTTTAAATGACCTGATCGAAACTGAAAAAATAGGAACGATGTTCTATCTGGCCATTGCTATTTTAATAAGTATGGATCTTAGATATAAAAGCTTAGAAAATAAGGCAGGATAAACAGGTAATATCATCACAGTAATTTCCTTTCCCTTTAAATTCATTCAATTTCTCCAACAAAGAGCGATGAAGTTGTTCCAGGTTTTTATTTTGAAAACAGGTCAATACCTCTTTAACTCTTTCTACCCCAAACTCTTCCTGTTCTTCGTTTTCTGTTTCGGTTAACCCATCTGTATAGGAAAATAAAAATGCATTATCTTCTAAATCTATTTCAGCCTCTTCTATATTAGGCAGATTGGGAAATACACCCAAAATAGTAGTTCCTCTGTCCAGTGAAATTATTTCTCCGTTATTCAGTAATATCGGTGGGTTATGGCCGGCATTGATGTATTTCAGCTTTCTCTTCTTGTAATTACAAACTGCTATAAAAAATGTAATAAACCTTTCTCCATTGGCATTATTAAGAATGATATGATTTAACTCTTTTACTATTTCACGTAAAGCGGTAGTCTTTCGTATCAGCGTCCTTAATGATGCCTGGAAGTTAGACATAAGTAACGCAGCAGGTATTCCTTTACCGGATACATCTGCTACACAAACAAGAAAACTGCTGTCGTCTAAAGGGATATAATCATAATAATCACCACCTATAGTTTGGTGAGGAATATATGTGGCATGAATCTTTACATGATTATTATCTGGCAAACTTTTAGGGAAAAGTAAGGTCTGTACTTCTTTTGCTATCTCCAGCTCTTTCCTCAAAGCTTCCTGCGCTAATTCTTTTCTGGCAAGCTTTTTATTTTCAATAGCAACAATTATAATATTGGTAAAAGTTTGCACAAAAGAAATATCCGCTTCTTCATTCTCCTCACGTTCTTTAATGCCTCCTACAAAAACATAAGCCAGTACCCTTGATTTATGAGTCACCGGAATTGCCAAATCAAACTCCTCAAATCCTTCATATTGTTCATTTATTTCAGTAATAGTGGCAAACTCCAGTACTTTATCACATATAGGTTTCTTCTTGTAATTTTTTAAGGTTCCAAAATTCACCTTACAGTCCCAATCTTTGTCCAACACATATAAAGCCAGTTTCTTTATCTTAAGATTGGCCAATAAGGTAAAATGATAAATTTTATAGAGTGATTCTTCAGAAAGGTTGGCGTTGATAGCCTGAGTAATTTCCAGTAATGAGTTTAACTCTAACTGTTTTAAATGTAGCTTATTATTTAGTAATTCCTGTTGATCATTTACCATTTTACTGCGGTTTGCGGGTCTATAGCATCTCGTAATCCATTTCCGAATAAATTAAACGCAAGCACCATTACACTTATACATATACTCGGCATTATTACCAGGTATCCGCCATCACTTTCCCAATTAGAATTATATCCTTCATTTACCATCATTCCCCAGGAAGGCATAGGTGGTTGTACCCCAAGCCCCAGGAAACTTAGACCGGCTTCTATAAGGATAGCAGATGCAAAATTTGCCGTAGCTATTACGATCAACGGCCCCATCATATTGGGCATAATATGAACAAAAATGATTCTAAGGCTTTTAATTCCCAGTGACCGAGCTGCTTCCACAAAAAGCTTTTCTTTAATAGCCATAATTTGTCCGCGCACTACACGAGCTACTTCCACCC
>DATCKK010000141.1:0-2667 GCA_036562325.1 Cytophagaceae bacterium
AAACCTAATAGATAACGTCCTATTTCCGATTAGAAATATAATGAGCAAAGAAGATAGTTCCAAATGAGGGAGTTTTATTAAAACTTTGTGAATAAAATAAATCGAAATATAAATTAACAGTTACGGGAAGATTGAGCCCCCAGTGAACCGAAAAGCCTGCAGAAGGAAACTTGGGCAGATCCTGACTTTGACGATTTAGACAAAAGTAACAAAAGTAATTAAAGCTCAAACTTAGTGAAACTTACACACTCTTCCTCCCTTTTGGCATTAAAGGCCTGAACTCCAGTTCTACAGGGTGAAAATTAGTAGATGTCTCCAGGGCAAAGATTATGGCCGAAGCAATATCCTCAGGCTTCATCATATTCTCATTTGCCTGAATAAAATCAATGTTGTCAAAGAAAGGTGTCTGAACTGATCCTGGATTGATAAGGGTTACTTTTATACCGAAGTCTCTCAACTCTTTATACATAGCCTGTGAAATACCCCTTACCGCAAATTTGGTCCCGCAATAGCCGGCCAGCTTTTCAGTTCCTGTAGTTCCTGCAATTGAGCCAATATTAATAATATGACCATCACCCATTGCTTTCATCTGAGGAATCACCATTTGGGAACAAAAGAACACTCCGTTCACATTTGTCTCAAACATAGCAATCCACTCTTCCACCGGCATCTCTTCAATCAACGCTCCATAACCCAGCCCGGCATTATTAATTAAGATGGAAATATTTTCTCCAAACTCTTTAACAGTAGCATTATAACAGTCATTTACTGAATCTATATTTCTGACATCAGCAGCAAAAAATTTAAAATTATCATGCCTTAAATCGGGAGCTGTACGACTCCACCCTGCTACTTTCACGCCTTTATCTAGTAATGCCTTCACCGTGGCAAGGCCTATCCCTTTGCTACAACCGGTAACAATAGCTACTTTTCCCTGTAATTCCATATACTAAATGAGTTTGAGAAAATAAAAATATCGAATATTATAAATATTTCAAGGAAACAGAAAGCACATTTCCTAAAGCTACCACCAGCAAAAATAAAAAAGCTTTCTTCTCTGAAAGGTTATATCTTTCCCAGAAGTTGTCATTGTAAATAATAGTACCAATGATAAACGTAAGGCCAAAGAAATAAAGATTGTAGATTTGATCAATATCTACTTTAGGATAATAATAAGTTATAAAACTGATAGCAACCCGAATAGATAAAAGAAAACCAAGAAGAAAGGGAAGCAATTCAAATGTTTTGTTACGAAGGCTTTCTTTGATTGCCCTTATTAAAACGAAGATTCCAAATATACTCACCGCTCCTGCACTTCCAAAATTAAAAAAGGCCGCACCAGAAACAGCAAACATCGGAGCCAGTATCCCTATTAACAATGCTAAAAAGAAAAGCTTGTATATTTTTTCAGATAATATAAGATAAACCAAAGAAAGAACAATAAGACTGCCAGGAGCCGTATAAGTGGCTATCGTTTTCAGGCCTGATACAAAAAATTTAATCAGGATAGAGAAGAAAAAGATAATGATTAATACCTTTTCAATGTTCTCTACTTTCGCTTCCAGTTTGCTTTTAAGACTTGCCTGCATAAATTAATACCTGTACCAGTTGATAAAATTCTAGTCCCTGAATAAAAATTCCTTCTATTAAAACAACTCTTCCAACTTATCTTCCAAAGCCTTTCCCCGAAGGTTCTTGGCAATAATTCTGCCTTCTTTATCCAATAAGAAGGTGGCCGGTATACCATTGATCTGATATAAAGGAACTACGGAGCTTTGCCACCCGCCCAAATCCGAAACATGTTTCCAGGTTAATTGATCTTTTTCAATAGCTTTCAGCCAGGCTTTTCTGTCCTGATCCAGCGACACACCCAATATTTCAAAGTCCTTATCCTTATACTTATTATACATTCTGACTACGTTTGGATTTTCAGCCCGGCATGGGCCACACCAGGACGCCCAGAAGTCAATCAGTACATATTTCCCACGTAAAGAAGATAAGGATATTTCCTTTCCTTCAGGGTTTTTTAAAGTAAAATCAGGTGCTATTTTATTTACAGCAACAGGGCTATTCTTTTCTCTTAACTCATTTTCTTCCCGCATCACCTTCATCTTTTCTATCTCAGCAGTCAACATCTGAGTGTATTTGTATTGAGGCATCTCCTTCTTCATCCGCTCTCCAATAGCAACTAATTGATCCAGTTGCGTTTGAGGATTTATAAAGTTAATCATGGAGAATATAGCGTAAGAAGGCATGATACTGTCTATATATTTAACCACAAACTCATCATTATACTGCTCCAGTTTTCTAAGCTCTTCAATTTTCGCATCCAACTCTTTTCTCTTACCTGCCTGATTCAATGCTTCCGCCTGCTTTTGTAAAACTTCGTGCTGTTTATTGATAGCAGACATTTTTTTAGTAAAGCTCAGATAATCATTGGTAAACTTCGAACCTTCTACTACTAAAGAACCTTCAGTATCCCGCGCATCTCCACTTACTGATATGGTGGTATTCTCAAGAATAAGTATTAATTGCTGATTGTAATTAAACCTAAGTCTGAAAAAATCCGGTTCAGAAACTTTGCCTTTGATAGTAAATACGGAATCCTCACCAACAACAGAAGAGTCTATCACTTTCCAGGCTTGGTTTTCCAAGCCTTCCAGATAC